>CAIKBP010000068.1 GCA_903825695.1 uncultured Verrucomicrobiota bacterium | reverse complement strand
CACTCGCATTTGACGGACAACGATCGGGAGATTGCGTTCGAAGACATTGAACACATCACCGTGGACCGGAGCATGATCGAAGCGGCAAACCGTAACTCAGGAGGCAATAAAGCATGAGCATAACAGACGATAAACACGTTTTAGTCAGGGCGGAATCCGTCTTGGCGTTCACGGCGTTGCTAATTCTCGGCGCATTGACGTTCTACGCAGTGGTGCGGTGGAACGATGCTGTCAGCGGCTCGCTGGTACTCGGCACGGTCATTGTGTTCCGTGATGTAGTGACGAAATTCAGCGACAAGGCATCCAGCGTAGTCAGCACCACAACGACAGCCAGCGACACCCAAACCACAACCACAAAGGCGGCATAATGTTTAGCAACCTCAAAGCCAAGATCAGCGGCTACAAGACCTATGCCGTTGCAGCCATCGCCATCCTGAGCGCAATCGTCGCTTGGAGCGGCAATCAGATCAGCACTTGGAACGCATTACAGACGATTCTAGCGGCGTGCGCTACAGTGACCATGCGTGCGGCAGTCAGCAAGGCTACTGTTCCAACGGGGGTGATTGTGCATCAATGGGATGCCATTCCAGCGCCGCCGCCAGCAGTCAAGGAATCCTTGCCAACTCAGACAGTCACCGTAACCAGCAACCCAAAACCAATCGGAGAAGATCGCTAACATGAACACCATCAAAGCACTCGTAATCACCGCCATCCTCGCCAGCGTGCAATATAAGGCTCTGGCCGACACAGCCACAGTCCAAGTCCATCCAACCGCTCAAACGTCAGGGCTGGGCGATCTGGCGTTAGCAGCGGCCAAACTAGCGGGTAGTTACATCCAGACCAACGGGAGCCAATCGGTATCGTCGGGCTTTAGCGGGTTCGGCACGCATCGAATCACAATCGCGCCGGTCCTGAGCCAGTCGTTGACGCTCGCACAGGTCGGCAAGGTAGGCTTGGATACCTTGAGCTTCGGGGTCGAACACGCGACCAGCTTCCAGCCAAACGCCAACAAGGAGTGTCTCGGCCTCGGGGTCAACTGGCACTTGTGGAAAGCCTCGCGCATTGGGCGGGTGTTCGCGTTCAACTTCGGTGATGCTGGACTCAGCACGGCGGCAGACGCTCCGGTGGAGTGGTTCACCGGGCAGAATATCAAACTGTCGGGGCTGGTGTTGCGCGTCGGCGCTTTCATCCACTTCTAAGCCATCACCCTCAACGAATCGCGCCGGTGAGAGCAATCCCACCGGCGCTTCGCTTTCCCCACTTCAATTCCCGCAGTACCGCATGACCACCGCCAATCGTCGCGCACAGTCGCGCAGGCTCCGCAGTTCAAATGTTCCAGTCTCGCCGGTTAGCCTGTCCTTGACGGTGATCTCAAACCGATTCCAGCGTTCCATTCTTGGCTCACGATCTGGCGGTGGCGACTCCACGCGCTTGCGAGCTTTGGCATCACGAAAAGACTGCATTTTCCGCAACACCGCTTCACGACGCTTTTTGCGATAGGTATAAGATGCCATTCAAGTGCCGGCAGTTGGTGTTATTCTGGTGTTCGGTGGAGGTATCGGGCCTGCCCATTCCCACTCCATCCACTGTTCAGATTGTTTGTCGTCTCCGCATTCATACCGCACTCCGGGCGTCAGGTAGTAGCGGTTTGCTCCGTCCAGCCACACCCACCCATCGTCGGCCTTGTCGCGCCCCTCGATGTGCATGATTACGATTTCATCGGGCGGCAGTTTCACCCAGTACCAGCCAGACTTTCGCGGTATGTTTTTAGTCCATTCCATTGTCGTTCCTTTCAATCACCGAACCAGTCACTTCAGCGAACAGGGCTGCTGCCCTGTCGCTGAGTTCCATCGTTAGCGGGCTGCGCTTCACACGATGCCCACCACGCCTCAAATTCTTTGTCATATTTCCTGTCTGTGCGCGAGTAATGCTCGCTGTGAATCTGAAACGCGTGCTTGGCTAAGGCAATAGTATTTTTTTTGACAGCCCTAAAAAGCTCTTGGAATTTTTTCTTTAGTTCGGCATCTAGCGGCACAAGAT
>CAIKBP010000067.1 GCA_903825695.1 uncultured Verrucomicrobiota bacterium | reverse complement strand
AGTGATTCCCGCAATCGCCGGTGGCTAAAACTTCGGCATCCAATGGTTGGTTGATACTGAAATCGTTGAACGGCGTCAGGATCGAGTTCCGCGTGCGCCTGAGTCACCAAACCGCCTGCGGACGACATCATTCACCCGCGCCACAAGGCGCTGCGCATCTACGGTGGCGACCTGCCCATCGTTCACGACGACACGACCGTTGACGATGACGAACCTGGCGCGCGCCGCGTGGCACATCATCAGCGCTCCCAGCGGGTCTTGGACGGCGGCCCCGGCATATTCCACCGTGTTCAGATCGAAGATGGCAATGTCCGCGGCGTAACCGGCCGCAACGTTGCCAAGCTCGCGCGTCCGATTTAGCAACTTGGCGCCGCCCAAGGTGGCCAGCCGCAGCGCGTCCTCGGGCGTAAAACTGTCGGCCCCGTTCTTCACGCGTTGCAACAACAATGCCTGACGCGCCTCCGCCAACACATGCGCGCCGTTGTTGCTGGACGACCCATCCACACCCAACCCGACCGTGACCTTGGCGTTCATCAGCTGACAGATGGGCGCAATGCCAGAGCCAAGAATCATGTTCGATGATGGGCAATGGGCGACCGCCGTGCCGGTGTCCGCCACGAGTTTGACTTCGCCGGCATTCAGGCAGACGCAATGCGCCCATGAAACATCCGGCCCAATCCAATCCGCCGACATGAGGTAGTCGGCCGGGCGTTTACCAAACTTCTTGATGCAGAAATCAGTCTCGTCCTGCGTCTCGGCAACGTGCGTGTGGCAGAGCACGCTACGAGCCCTGGCCAATGCCCGGGTTTCCTTCAAAAGGTCGAATGTAATGGAAAAAGGCGAGCACGGCATCAGGTCAATGCGCGTCATTGCGCCCGGTTTCGGATCGTGGAACTTGTCGATGACCCGTTCGCAATCGCGCACAATGGTCGCCTCGTCCTGCACCACGTCGTCCGGCGGCAATCCACCCTTGCTCCGGCCAAGCGACATCGAGCCGCGGCCGGCATGAATGCGCATGCCAATTTCGGCAGCGGCCTCGATGACTGCTTCCGCCTTCACGTCGGACTCGCGTGGGTAAACGTAGAACATATCGTTGGTCGTCGTGCAGCCAGACAAAAGCATTTCCGCCATCGAAACCTGTGAGCCTAGCTTGACGGCGTCGAAGTCGAGCCGCTGCCACATTTCGTACAGACCGAGTAGCCAGTCAAAGAGCTTCGCGTTTTGCACTGGTTTCAGACAACGGGTCAGGGATTGGTAAAGATGGTGGTGCGTGTTGATAAGACCGGGAATGACAGTGCAACCGGTGGCATCGATTGTTTGGTCCGGTGCGAAACTCTTCGGCACAACTGCCACGACGTCGCGGATGCGATTGTCCTCGATCAGGACGTGGTGCGCCTTGAGTTGCTCCACGCGGTCGTGAGCGTCCCAACGGATGACGTGTCCGTTCTTGATAAGCAGTCTCACGCGGCGCATTATGTTGTCAGACAAGGCGGCAAACAAGGCAAACATACGGAGCGGTAAGAACCCGGTAGCAATCGCCCGAGAAATTTCTTGTCAAGAATTCGGCCGACCAGTAGGCTGAAATCCGCCTTTTTTACTCGGAGCGCGAGGACAAAAACATGCTCAGCAACGTTCAGGAATACTATCACGCCACATCACTGCGCGACGCGCTCAAGAAGCTCCGCAAGAATGAGCAGCATGTCCCCGTGCCTGTCACCGGTGCATTCCATTTGGTCGCACGCAAACTACAGGCCGCAACTTGCCTCGTCGATATTTCGGCGGCCGGACTGGACTACGTGAAAGTCGAGGGCAAGAAGCTCGCCATCGGCGGGACGGCGACCTTCCAGCAGATCGTGAAGTCGAAAGAGT
>CAIKBP010000066.1 GCA_903825695.1 uncultured Verrucomicrobiota bacterium | reverse complement strand
GCCATGGCGCAGGATCTTGCCTTCGTTGGCCGTAGCAATAAGGTTGCGCAAGAACTCAAGTATGGACTCCATGTCGGACAACAACTTCTCGCGCGTGTCTGGAGCAATGTCTTCATCGGGAAAATCAAGGTGCGCTTCAATGTGGGCGAGCGTGGTAAGGATACGATCGCGTGCTTGGTTGATTTTTACGGCCAGGTGACCTTCGAGAGCGTGGGCGGCTACGCGTTGAGCCCTGTCGCTTCTCGCGCGGATCAGATCCATAACTGCCTCGGCTTGGGTCAGGTCGATGCGGCCATTCAGAAAAGCGCGTTTCGTAAATTCACCGGGCTCGGCGAGCTGAGCGCCATGTTGGAGACAGAGGGAAAGGATTTTTTTTGCCGTTAACGGGCTCCCATGGCAGTTGACCTCGATGACATCTTCCCCGGTGTAAGTGTGCGGTGCGCGCATGACGGTGAGCATAACTTCGTCAACGAGATCGCCGTTGTCACCGATTGTGCCGAAATGGACGGTGTGCGTGGCAAACTGCGATGGTTTACCTCGATGGGAGACGAAGATCCGGTCGGCAATTACGAAGGCACCGGGACCTGACACGCGAATAATGGCGATGCCACCTTCACCTGGCGGTGTCGAGATTGCTGCGATTGTATCCTTCATTACGTCGATTCGCCTAGAGCCGACTGTGAAGTATAGCAAGTCGGCGGGAGAATTCAAAGTGTTGGCGGCCAGGACATGGAAGGCGAGTTTGTATCACGCGGCCCGGATGTCTATTGGGAACGGCATGAAAAATAGGCGCTGACTACTTTGGCGACGGCGGGACGGAGGGAATGCTCGGAAGAATCAGTTGTGCGGGCAATGGATTCGTTGAGGACTCTGCGCCGGTCCCGACGCCCATGTCAGGGCCGACTGTGGACAAATTCCGGCGAAGCACAAGAAGACGGATGGCTGCAGCTTCGAACAACGGCGAGCCTTCACGAGTCGAAGCGACGACTTCCTCATAAAGCTGTTTGGCTTCCTTGCTTTGGCCAAGCGCTTCCGCGCAACGAGCGGCGCCGAGCTTTGCGAGTTTGATAGTAAAACCGTTTGGGTGTGCGGCCATGAGTTCCAAGTACTTGGTCTTGGCGTCAGCAAAGTTGCCTTGCTCTTCCCGAAGGCCCGCCAATGCAAGCGACGCTGATTCAGTGAGCGAATCACCCGGAAAATCATTCAGAAACCGCTGGTAAAGATTTGCAGCATCAGTCTGGCGCCCGATTTGGCCATATATGCCAGCAAGCAGGAGCATCGCCTCTTTTGCGACCGGTTTGCCAGGATACTCGTTAACGATACTCTCCAGCGCCTCCGGACTGTTTGCCGTGGCGAGCCGCTGAACCATACGATCCGCTTCTGCCACCTGTTGACGCTGCCACACATACAAAACTACGCCGATCCCTAACAGTGCGAGCGCGGCATAAATGAACTTCTTGCCATGCCGTTGCCAGAACAAATCCGGCTCGAACTGCTCACTGAAACTCCAGTCGGTTCTAGTTTGTTGCGCCACGGTTTCCCCCCAAAAAAGGCGGGGTCATTCTCGACAAAATGCGGTAAAAGGCAAGCTCTGAATCGATTCGAGGGCGCGGCTGTCATGCTGAGCTTGTCGAAGCATCCCTGACCGGCTAGACTGCCGCCATGAAACGCTCTTTCCTGCTGTTTCTGATTCTCACCGCTGTCCTTGCCACCCCCGTTCGCGCGGAGACGGAAACAATTGATCTCAAGGCGCTCGCCAAAGAAAGCCGAGTCAGACGAGACGCCACGCTGCAGGCGTGCCCGCAGGGCGAACGTAGTGAGGCAACACTACCGGCCGTGGTGCCGCTGGTCGTCTCCGACGGCTTAGGCGAACGAGAGAAGAGCTTGAAAGTGGGGTGCTAGACCGTGAAACGAAAGTTGATCAAGGTCGGCTTTTTCATTCTCAGGTGGGGTCCAGTTATCGCGACCGGGTTTAACAACCTGAGAGAACAACTGAGCTATGGTGTCGGGGAGCCATGGAGTTCATGGACCGACAAACTATCGGGGTGGGTCCTGTGGGCCTTGGGTGTCTTGCTTTGGTTGAGTATCGTCGGAGCCTTCCAAAGATTCTTGAGGTACAGGGAGCATCAAGCAGTCATAAACGAGTTCCAACAAGCCCTAGTTCTAAAACCAACGGATCCCTATCTCTGGTACAACTTTGGGCTGTTTTATGTTGAGATTGGTAGGCTGGATAAGGCGCACGAGGTTGTGCAGAAACTAAAAGAGATAGACGCCGAACAAGCAAAACTGCTCCAGACGATGATCGAACGACCCGACTTGCGGTGTCGCGGCGTAGATGTCTTGTTTGGCCTAAGTCACTGAAGTTGCAATTCCGCCAATTCTTCGACGCGGCCCATTCTCGGCCTTGACAGCGTCGTGCTTATATGGAACCGGAAATCGAAATGAAAGCGGCCTCGGACGGGCATGAGCAACAAGAAGAAGCATCACTACAACCCTGAATTCTATCTGGAGGCATGGGTTGATCCTTCTTCTCCGAGCGGACAAGAGCCATATCTGTGGCAAGCGGACTTGCGGAAGAGGACAGTTAGGAATAAAGCGCCATCCAACGTGGCGTGGTCACCATACTTCTATGCAGTCGACACCGTTAATGGCAAGCACGACCAGAGCGTTGAGGATTTGCTTGCCAACATTGAATCAGATGGCGCACCGGTGATCAAGAAGCTGCGCGGCAGCGAGTTTGTCTTGAGCCAGCAAGAACGGTCGTTTCTCGCTAACTTTATGGGTTTTCAAATCACCCGCAGCCCCTCCTCACGCGCCCAAGTCGAAGACTTTTGGAGTCGTATCTTAGATAACCTGACAAAGCAGCATGCGTCTGATCCAGCCGTCTTTGCTGCTAGCGTTCGGGAATGGGAACAAGCGACAGGCGAGACCCTCGGAATACCCACCGAAGAAGCTCGTATACGAATCCTTAACAACTATTACACGATCAGGGCTGATCCATCAGTGAGTTTGATACCGATCCTACATTCAAGCCACACGCCGGCCTCGCTGCTCTTCCAGATGCGCTGGGCATTTGCCATCGCTCCGGAGGGCGCCACGTTTCCGACGACAGATTTCCCGGTATTCTGGACAGACCCCACTGCGAAACCGCCCGATGTAGGCGTCGGTTTAGCCGCGCCAAACATACAGCTCACCTTTCCCATTTCTCCGAAGCTGTGTCTCTTAGCGTCGTGGCGCGGTTGTGAGGGAATGCTGAAGATAAGTCGTGAACTTTTTGAAAAGGTGAATCAACACATCAGGTATCCCACGAGCAGATTTGCCTTCAGTCAGACCAGAAGCGGAGCGGAATTGGCCTTGAGCTTGGCTTACGACAAAAAGGCCAAACAATAGTTCGAAGAACCGATCAACAGGGTCAACTCTCCACTCGGCACGCTCGGTCCGGATTAACCGGTCTCATTTATCGTGAGCGTCGCACTGATATATCGCCTGGCGATATATCCGCCAAAAGCTCCGCGACGATTTCTACTTTGGCGAGTTCTGACCCTTTAGAAACTGGTTGTGGCAACGTTCGGCGCCGATGGTGGTGACAGGGCCGTGGCCGGGAAAAACGCGGACGTCATCACCGAGTGGCAGCAACTTGCTATTGATTGAATCTAGCAGAATTGCGTGGTCACCGCCGGGCAGGTCGGTGCGACCGATCGAGCCGGCGAAAAGCACGTCGCCGGTGAACACAACGCGCTCGTTCGACTCGAACAACGCTACGCTACCAGGGCAATGTCCCGGGCAATGCAAAACCTCGAATCTCAAATCACCCACAATCATCGGCTGACCTTCTTCCAAAAAGAAGTCCGGCGTGCATTTCGGCATTTCGAGGTCCAAGCCGAACCATTCTGTCTGCGGCAGCGACAACATTGGTACTGCGTCGCGGTGCAGACCGAACCTGGCGTGGGTCAGTCGCAGCAGGCGCGCGTTGTCGAGAATGTGGTCCCAGTGCGGATGGGTGTTGACCAGATGCGTGATGGTTACATTCCACTTGCGGGCCTGTTCAACCATCGGCTCGGCGGCGTCGAGTGGCGCGTCAATCACCACCGCATGTCCGTCACGTTTGTCTGCAACGAGGTAACCGTTTGTATCGGCGGGGCCAGAAGTGAAGACTTCAAGAATCATGGCAGGCTGCGGGGTGAGGTTAGGGAAACAAGCTACTTCTTCTCCTCCTCATCTTCGTCTTCGTCCAATTCCTTTTCCTCGTCGAGCGAACCCTCATTCTTTTCCTCATTCAAGTCTTGGAGGTCCTCAGACTCGGTGAAGTCGAAACCGCAGGTCGGACAATGCAGATTGTTCTGCTTAAGTTCTTCGCGACTGACATCCACATTGCAGTTTGGGCACGTTAACTGTTCCATCGCCACTCCTCCGCGTCGTCACCAAAATGTAGATAAAAACCAGCCACGCGCAAGCACGATTTAGCGTGCTGGAACGGATTTCTTACCGGGCTCGATTCGGCGCAGAATGTCGATTTGCCGGCGGAACGCTTCCCGTTGCTCGGGCGCACCCGGCCACACGCGAAGGCAATTCTCATAGGCTTGAATGGCTTCCGCATTTCGGCCTTCGGATTCCAGCAGGCGCGCAAGAAAGATGTAGACACCCGCATCCTCGCTGCCTTCGGCCAGCAGGCGTTGCAGGGCGCGGATCGCCTCGGGTCGGTTGCCCTGCCGCACCCACAACTGTGCGCGGACGAACCACGCCTTGGCGGAATGCGGTTGCTGCCGCAACACCTGTTCGGCTAGTGCCACAGCGTCATTCAGGTCGCCCTGTACAGCCCTGATCTGCACCTGCATCAGGCGGGCCTCATAAAACCTCGGGTTGCGCGCCAACAATTGATTGGTAAACTGCAGCGCCGCGTCGAGTTTCTTGTCCTGCAACGCGAGCATTGCGAGCCTCATCCACGCCACTGAAATCTCCGGACTTGAGGCGACCGTTTCCTCGAACAACGGTCGCGCCGCCGCGCGTTCATCAATAGTCATCAGGAAGTTGCCAATGGTTGTCAGCACCCGAGCGCGGTCGTATGGGTTTTGATCTGCGACCTCGTTGGCCAACTTATGCGCATACGATTGCGCAGCTACGGTCTGAGACCAACATTCCGGCGCTGTCCCCATCGCCCTTGCTTGCGGCGATAACCGGTCCAGCGCGCTTCGGCGAAGGAAAATACAGGCTGCATGATCGAAATAAAAGAGCTGCCATGCGGCACTTTTGGCGAGGTGTTGCAGCAGGACGGTGTCGTCCTCGGGACCGTACTGGATGTATGCAATGCCAATGCCCCGGGCGCGCATCCATTCTTCCCACTCAAACGGGTTGACCAGCGCCGCGTGATACTTGTCAACAAACGCGCGTCCGTAAAGATTCGCGCGTCCATCGGCGAACACATGCCATTCCGGGTATAGTTTCCAGATCAGCGCCCCGCCTGACACAACGGTGTTGAACAACCCCAGTTCTGGCGGCAAATTTTTCATCACGTCGAGTGCTCGTAGTGGCACCAACTGTTCATCCACGCCGATGCCGAATCGCGCCGCTCGGTTCTCGTGCGCGGCCCAGCGGTTCGAGATCACTACCAAGTTCAGAAACACTGCCAGTATGCCGACGAAGATTACTGCCGCGAATTGCACGACGCGTCCGACTGCGAGGTCGCCCGCTGATTGCGGATGCGGCGACAGCCCGAAATCTTTCGGGCGTTCGCGCCAGGCGATCTTTTGCCATGTCGCAACCAGCCCCGATAGGATCAGAGCCAGCGCACCGGCCAGGATCGGCATGGTCACCACGGCGTACAACCCAGTAAACCGGTTCGCCTTCAGCGCAAGCACGCTCATACCGGCCACCACCAGTGCATGCGCCCATGGAAACTTGCGCCATCCGGCCAGCAGCCGAGCCACCAACGCGAGCGGTGTCAGCCAGAACAGCCACCAGAACGTCCACAACGCCCAGTTTGGCTGCTCGACCATCAGCGATCGCGTCGGAAACCATTCACTGATCATACCGGCAGGACCCGCGCTCTGGATTTGTTCGACGATATGGCCTATCAGTCGCCAGCCATAAGGATTCGCCAGACAGGCGGCAGCGCAGATAAGCAGGCACACGCCCAGATATAACGCGGGAGCGAATTTCGTTCGCGGCCATGGTTTGTTTGGGATTAGTTTGTCGAGGCCGCATGCGGTTCCAGCGAGTTCGCCAATCAAATACGCGCCCACCAGACAAAGACCGAGCGGGAACGACGCATGCGCGTTGGCCCAAATAATCTGCAACACCGGCGGACCGAACAACCACCAATAGCGACCACGACGCACAGCTTCAAGCATTGCGAGCGTCGTCGCAGCGAATAGGAACATCGCCACATCGGGTTGCACTCCCAACCGTTCGCGCGCGGCGACGAATGCTGCCAATACCCCCGACGCCGCCAGTAACGGCTGCACACCATCGCGCCGGCTCGTGTCAAACAACACCAGCACCACAAGCGCGACCACCACAGCTTTGACGATGACAAGGAGATTAAACCCACCCAGCACATACATCGCGTGGATCGCTACTTGAAACAGCCATTCCCAGTCCATCCACGGTTTGCCTGCCGCGGTGGATGAGAACGGATCAGCGTGCGGTATCTGTCCGTGCGCAAGGATCCATTTGCCAGTCGCCAGATGCCAGAAGAAATCGGGCTCGTGGATCTTTTCCATGGCGAGGAAGAACGGAAACGCCAGCGCTGTGGCGACCGCGAGAAATGTCAGCAGTTTCAAAAACCTGGTCTGCATTGCTGGCGCATTCTGGCCGAGCCGCGATGCGATTTCCAGCCCGAATGTGTTCAAGACCAACCTGACTTCGCTGGCGAGTCATTCTCGTCCGCCGCAATCTAGACGATACCGGGCGGGTCAATTGTTCAGGATGTTGTTGTAGGTGCTCATGTACAAGCCGAAGAGGTGAACAACCTGCCAAATCATGTAAAACACGAACAATAGATAGATAATGCGCGGCAGCCATGTCACGACTTGGTCGAGGTTGCGACGCCAGCGTTCCTCGTAGAAGCGGGTGAGCCTGTCCAGCATCTCGTCCATCTTGCCGCTTTGCTCGCCGGTGGCCCATAACTGGATCAGTTCATCAGGGAACACGCCAGTGGACGCCAATGCCTGGCTGACGTCCAGTTGGCCACCGATCATCGGCGCGGCGCGATCGTAGGCGTCGGCGATCAACGGACAATGCACCATGCTGCTGGCGGATTTGAGTGCGTCCACGATGCCGATGCCGGCCCGCAACATCAGACGGACGGACGAGAGCCATTGGCTCAGCGCGTAATCGAATCGCAACCGGCCAAACACCGGCACGGCTTTTATAAGACGATCCACAATCAGGTTCAACCTCGGCACGGTCAACGACCAACGCAACAGAAACGATATGACCCACACGACCAGCGCCAATCGCACGAATAATCCCACCGTTATCCACAGATAATTGGCTGTCGTGATCTTGCCTATAACGAGATACGGCAACGGCGGAATGAACACTCCTGCCACAAACAGGCATACCGGGTAAATCAAGCCGGCGACGAGTTTGCGGCGCGCAGCGGCCAGACTCTCGTAATAGTGGCTCAACGATAGCAGCCCGACATCGAGCGCACCGCTGCGTTCGGTCATGTTGATGGTGTGCACATCCAGCGACGCAAAGCATCTGGGACATGATTCCATCGCCTCATGCAACGGCGAGCCTTGGTTTACGACCGCCAACAGTTCGGCGACCGCGCGCCGCATGGGCCGGGGCGCCGTTTTCTGTATCGAGTGCAGCGCGTTTTGGATTGGAAGGCCCGCTTGGAGGAGCGTGCCCAACTGATAGTAAAATGCCGCCAGATTCTTCGACGAGAACCGCATACCGTCAGTACCATAGCACGATGCCGCAAGCCGTCACAACAAAATGAACATCAGCCACCACGAATATGGGTAATGGAGAGCGGTTGATCATGGGTGTTCAGGTTCACTCTGTGGTGTTGTTCTTCGCACCCGTTTCTGCTGGCAAAACCGGCAATGGCCCTGTATTCTTGAGATGATGCGCAAATGAAAGTTGAGCGCGCGAGGTTTACCCCATGCCACGGGGTTCACCCTAGCACAACGGGGCGAGATGAATCTGAGTTTCGGGTACAACACGAACGGGTTTGCACACCACAAGCTGGAGGATGCGCTGGAGATCATTGCGGACTGTGGTTACCGTGGGGTGGCGCTGACACTGGATAATTATCACTGTAATCCGTTCATGACTGAAGCTGCGGACTTGGCCCGCTTGAAGCAGTTGCTCGGCAAATTACGGCTGCGGATGGTCATCGAGACGGGCGCGCAATATCTGCTGCATCCTCAACAAAGGCGCCACCCGACCCTGATCAGTGCCGAAAACCGGCAGATACGCCTCGAATTCCTCCGTAGGGCGGTGGACATCGCCGCTGAGTTGGAGGCCGAGTGTGTAAGTTTCTGGTCGGGCGTGGCCGAGGCGAACGTGCCGGAGCATCAGGCGTGGGACTGGCTGGTCACCGCGTGTATGCAGTTGACGGAGCACGCCAAGCGGCGCGGCGTGCAGTTGGCGTTCGAGCCGGTGCCGGGGATGCTGGTGGACGACACCGCCAAGTTCGAGGTACTCAAGAAACACATCACAAGCGCGCGGTTCGGGTTGACCTTGGATGTTGGCCACGTGTTCTGTACTGAGAACAACCCATTTCGCCAAGTATATGGCAAGTTTACATCTCTCATACGCAACATCCACATCGAAGACATCCGCGACCGCAAACACGATCACCTGATGTTCGGCGAGGGCGAACTGGACTTCACGGCGGTGCTCCGCGCGCTTCACAACAACAAGTGCACGACTCTCATCAACGTTGAGCTACCGCGCGATGGCCATCGGGCGCCGGACGTTGCCCGCCGTGCGATCCAGTTTCTAAATGCGACGAGCCAGAAGATCGCCCTGAATCCACCGGGGTAAACCTTCGGTGCCGGCATGGATGCATGCGAGAATTTACTTGAGCTGAATGCAGGATTGAGGGTAGTATTCGATCAGTTATGGAGGCAACAGCGATGAAAATTCTTCGATTTGGTATCATGGTTGTAGCGGTGGCCGGAATCACAGCGGCAGCGATCGCCGCGCCTGTCGAGTCGGTGGAATCGGCGCGCGCGTCATCGGCGTTGCAGAAAGTGGAAGCGTTTTTAAGTGAACAAACAGTGGCGCGGCAGTTGACCGCGCTGGGGTTGAGCGGTGAGCAGGTCAGCACGCGGCTGGCACAACTGAGCGACGCGCAGTTGGAGCAATTGGCGGCGCAGGTGGATTTAATGAAGGCGGGCGGACAAATTCAGGGGGATCCCAATCCGTGTGGGCCGTTGCGCTGCATTTTAGAACCACTTGGCAGATTTTTTTACGATGTGTATCAGGTCTTTATTTGCTGGGGGAAGTTGAAGTAGCGCACGGTCTGACTGGAACGGCCTGTCTCGCTTGGGTGTGAGGCAGGCCTTTCTATTTATCGGGCAAACGGCGCAAACGAAACCAGACTGATTAGTTACACTTCCTCACAGCGTCCTTATTCAATAAACTCCAGTTTCGCCGGCCGCGGCAGGAGCCCCGCATGGTAACCGCGAGTTAACAAACGAGCAATGGCCTCGCGGCCTTTCACGCCAATGTCCAGTGTGAGCGCATTGACGTACATCCCCACAAAACGGTCGATCGACGGCGCATCCATGCCGCGGCCGAATTGCGCGGCGTATGCCACCGCCTCCTCGCGGTGGTCTAGTGCGTACTGGATGCTTTCCGTCAGTAAACCGGAAATCTTCCGCATCAGCGGTTTGCCAAGATCCTTCCGCACCGCGTTGACGCCCAGAGGCACCGGCAATCCCGTATCGGCATGCCACCACTCGCCCAGGTCAACCACCTTATGCAAGCCAAGCGGCTCATAGGTGAGTTGCCCTTCGTGGATCAACAAACCCGCGTCCACTTCGCCGCTCCTGACGGCGTCAATGATCTTGTCGAATGGCACTACCTCGAACCGGAAATGCATCAACAGCAGTTTCAACAACAAATATGCGCTTGTCATCGTGCCGGGCACCGCGATCCGCGCGTCCGCCAGTTCGCCGATGGCCATCGGCTTGCGCGCGACGACGATAGGCCCGTACCTCTCGCCGAAACTGCCACCGCTCGGCAGCAGCGCGTACGAGTTCATCACGTATCCGTACGCGTGCACGCTCAACGCCGTCACGTCCAACTCGCCTTCCACGGCGCGATGGTTCAAGCTCTCAATATCGGCGATGACGTGTTTGAACGTCAGCCCGTCAGTCTGTAGTTTGCCGTGCGTCAACGCATAAAACATGAACGCATCGTCCGAGTCGGGGCTGTGACCGAGGGTGATCTCTTTTGAATTCATGCGTGGGGTCTCCAATATGATTGTCGAACGGAACGACTCCCATGATTTTATGAATTCATCGCAAGCTATGCACGAACAAAAAACAGGAACACTTGTGAAAAAACCCGCCTGCCGCTGTTTACCTCACTGAGCCCGGTTTGCAGACAGAAAACTGACGTGCGTGTCCCCATAGATGGCTTCTCGGAACACCTGCCACGACGGGGGTGGGACAAGGACATCGCGTTTGGCGGACTCGAGCACAAGGCATCCACCCCCGGCCAGCAACGATGGCAAAGTCGGTTCATCGAGCAACTGTTGCGCAATATGGCCATAAGGCGGGTCGGCGAACATTAAAGAGAAGGCGCACCCGTCGCGGGACAACTGCGCCAACTCGGAGAAGACATCAACGGCGCGCACGGTCAGGACGGTCGGCGTACCGGGATGTCGTTTGAATGCCGCAATGTTGGTGTAAAGTGTGGTTAGCGCCGGTTGGCTGTGTTCGAGGAATAATACCGTTTGTGCGCCGCGGCTGGCTGCCTCCAAACCAAGTGCGCCCGTGCCGGCGAACAAATCCAGCGCGTCGGAGCCAATCACCCGGTCGCCGAGACTGGAGAAAATGGCCTCGCGGACGCGGTCGGATGTCGGCCGCACATCACGGTTGCGCGGCGCGACCAGCGACGTTCCTTTGGCTATACCCGCAATGATTCGCATGCGATGCTGGCGGTCACCTGAACAGTTTCTTGAGGCCTTTTTCGATCAATTGATTGGCCACACCTTTCACGATACGGTTTGTCAGGTCCGTCTTTGGTTTGTCATATGGGCCCCAGACCCGGAAATCGAGCGTCAGGAAACCGTCGGATCGTTCTGTAAAGATGTTGCGGATTTCCGGCGGCGCATTCGCCAACACGTCCTTCGACAACGCAAGTGTTAGATCGTGATTTAGCGAGTAATCGGCCAGCGATACCTCGCCTTTGCCGGTGATTTGCACTTTTGGCGAAGTAAGTTTCACCACCGGAGTCTGCATAACATTGTTGGATATCGAGAACTCGAGCACGCACTGGTCGAACCGGACATCACTCAATTCCGGGACTTGCAGCAGGGTGCCCACCAATTCCAGTGCCGGTACACCCTTCAGTTCACCGCCGACAATCTCCGTGCGGCCATTGCCGACGATCGTTGGCAATCCGCCGGTGCCGGCGAGCGTCGCCGTGGCCTGTAATTTGCCATTCAGCGGCCGCTTCGCGATGCCGGCTTCCTGCAATAGTTTGTCAACGTCCGCACCCTTCACCTGCAGGTTGAGTTGGTACTGCGCGCCACCTAGGATCTTGAGCGCGAGATCGCCCGATACATCGCCGTCGGCCAGCTTGCCGCTGAGTGGCGATAGTTTTACAGAGTCCGTTGAGAAGTTTACCGGTGCGGCGAGGCGACTAACGAAAAGAGAGTTGGCAATATTGAGCGTCTCGATGCTTATCTTGCCGCTGCCACTCAATTTGCCGCCAGCTAAATTCGCCGTGCTGGCAAAGTCGATGTTTTCCACGCGAACTAGCGCCTTGTTGTTCTCATCAACCATGGCCACCGTGCCGTGCGTAAGCGCCAGTTTTGACAACGCAACGTCCAGTGAACTTGAGATAGCGGATGGCGTCGGTGGCACGGGCGCCCCAGCCGTCGATGGGGTTGATGGCGCTGCGGCGCCGAGTTTCTCGTAGCTCCACTCGGACTTTTCATTGCGGGTGAGTGTGATTACCGGTTTTGTAAGCGATAGCTGCTCGATGTGAACTTGTCTGTGCAGCAATGGCAACAGGTCATACCGCAACACGAATTCGTCGGCGATCAGGAGATTGCCGGTAAAACCCGGCGGATTGGCGATGGTCACACCCTTTAGAGTGATGCCCTTAAACAGCGAGATACTGATCTCGTTGATTTTGATATCTACACCGAGCGACTGTCGCGCGGCAGTCAGAACGCGCTGTTTGAATTCCGGTGTTTGCAGGTAACGGTTCGCGTACCACAACACACCGGCCACCGCCACTACTAACAGCACAACAATCACGCCTACGATCTTCAACAGCTTTTTCATGGACGGGTCTCCCAAGTTCAGGATTGGTTTTCAGGTTGCGCCTCCAATAGAATACCACGCGCCGACAACATGCACAGGATTTTTGCCATTTTCAATCCGGCCGCCCGCGGCGAGAAATCCCGACGGCTCTGCCAGTTCCTCGAATCCAAGATGGCCGACAACCCCGCGCTCACGCTCGCGCGGACACGCGGCCCGGGTGACGCGCGGCCACTCGTGATGCAGGCGGTGGCCGACGGTTACAAAGTTATTTTAGCCGCCGGCGGCGATGGAACGATCAATGAAGTGGTGAATGGCATCGGACAGTCAGGTGTCGCGCTCGGCATCCTGCCGCTGGGCACGACCAACGTCTTCGCCCGCGAGTTGGGCATCCCGTTGGATCTCGCTGGTGCATGGACGGTGATCGAACGCGGCCGGACGCGCACCGTTGATCTGCCACTGGCCCGATTTGGCGGTACGGAACGATACTTTGTTCAACTTGCCGGAGTCGGGTTCGATGCAGCCGTGGTCCGCGCTGCAAGTTGGGAGTTGAAGAAGAAGATCGGACCGTTCAGCTATGTCTGGGCGGGTTTGAAGGCCGCATCGCAGAAGCATGCCGATGTGGAGGTCGGTTTGAACAACGCGGCGCACCGTGCCCGCGGCGCGTCGGTATTGATCGGCAACGGACGGTTCTACGGCGGCCAGTTCAAGTTGTTTCCAGAGGCAAAACTGGATGATGGACGGCTGGATGTCTGCGTGTTTGAAAACGCGGGCTTTTTTAACATGTTGCGTTACGCGCAAGCGGCGTTGCGTGGCGCGCACATGCGGTTACGCGGCGTGCAATACTTTCAGGCGGATCAATTCATCTGCCGTGCGCCCGCCACCGTCCCGTTCGAGCTTGATGGCGAAGACGTCGGCCAGGCACCCGTACAATTCTCGGTGTTGCCACGCGCCCTCTGCGTGATCGCGCCGTAGGTTAGCACGTTGGCCCGCCCTACCATTGACTTTCCATGCCGCATACGGCAGAGTACCATGCGATGAAGTACCGCTGGCCAGCATTGGTGTTGTATATTCTGTACGTGTCGGCAGCGTTGATGTTGGGAACGATGCCGCATGAACACCATCACCACGATGGTCGTTGCGAACAGGACTGCGCAGCGTGCGTATGGCAGGTCAACAGCGCGACCGACGTGCCTGTAACGTTCGCGCCGGTCTGCGTCGAAGCAGTTGTTTTCTCGTTGTCCCGCGCCGCGGACATCGCCCCGGCGCCGCGGTTCATCATCTCCTCCCCTAGTCGCGCCCCTCCTGTCACCCCGGCATAACTTTGTCGGGTTGTTCCCAAACTAAACCAACGGCCAGTTGTGTCGGGCCGATTCACCGTATTTCACAGGAGGAATTCAAGGTGAAGAAATGTCTTTGCAGAATCGTATTGGCGACGGCGCTCATCGCGCCGTCCGCCGTTCGCGCCGATGGGATGGACTCCGCTCTCGACGCGCTCAAGCAGCAAGTGCAGCAGATGCAACAGCAGATGCAGGAATTGCAGCAAAAGATTCGAGCACTGGAAGCAGCGAGAACGTCTGCGCCACCGGCCACCGTCACCGCGCCCGCCGGGGCGGTGACGCCGGAGCAAGTGCAGAAGTTGAATGAAAAACTAGATCAGGTGGTCGAAGCGCAGAAGAAAGTCTTGCCGGGCGAATTCAACCCGGCGATCGGGTTGGTGGGCGAAACGGTGTTTTCGTATCGCAGCCAGGGCAAGGACAAGACAGGCAGTGATCGTCCGGGCGGCTTTGATGTGTTCCAACGTTCGGTGGAGTTGAACGCGGCGGCGGCGGTCGATCCCTTCGCGAAAGCGTATGTGGTCGCCAACGCTTCAGCGGATGCGGCCACAGGCGAAGCCACGTTCGGCATAGAGGAAGCCGCACTGCAAACAACCTCGCTGCCATGGAACTTGGAGTTGAAGGCGGGCCGGTTTTTCGGCGAGTTTGGCCGGCTCTCGTACATCCACGATCACGAGCTGCCGTTCGTGAATCGACCGTTGGTGCTCGACCAGTACGTCGGCGGCGAGTCAAGATCGGACGGCTTGCAGGTCAACTGGCTGCTGCCGGTCCCACACTACGTGAGCTTGACAATGGGCGTCGGCGACTCGTTCGGCGGCGATAGTCCCCCGAGCAATCCGGGCAACTTCCGCGGCATTGACGGGCTAAACTTCTGGAGCCGGTTGTCCACGTACTTCGACTTGACGCCGGATTGGCAGGCTGAAATGGGCGTGTCCGGACTGATCAATCCGCATGAGCGTGATCGCGGCGGTGTGGACGGCCTGACCGGCGCCAGCGGCGTGGCGATGGCCGAACGCGAGCGGCGGCTAGGCGGCTTGGACTTCGCCTTGCGCTATGTGCCACTGCGGGACAACCAGTTCAGAAGTTTCACGTGGGGCACTGAGTTGCTCTGCAGCGACAATCGCTACTCGTTAGATCCCGATGGCACGCCGGGCAGTGGCGACGAGTTCAACCGCGATGTCGGCGCGCTCGGCTTGTACTCGTACATGACCTACAAGTTCGACCGGCAATGGAGCGCCGGGTTCCTGTTCGACTGGGTCGAGAGCCCGCAGAACCAGAGCGACCGCACCTTTGCGTACTCGCCATACGTCACGTGGGCGCTCAGTCACTGGAATCAACTGCGCCTGCAGTATACGCACACTGACCACAACGCCGTCTCCGGCTTAAAAAGCGACGATGCCGTCTATCTGCAATGGGCCTGGATCATCGGCTCCCATTCACACGGCTGGCAACAACGCTGATCGAAAGGAGATTAACCACATGAAATCAAAACTCTGGCTCACGTTGTTACTCACCGCCGTGACGGCGGCCTTACCGGCCCACGCGGCCAAAATCCGTGTCGTGACTACGCTTGCTGACTTGGCGGATTTCACCCGCAACGTTGGTGGTGATCTTGTTGAAGTTCGCAGTCTCGCCACCGGCGTCGAAGACACGCACGGCGTGCCGATGAAACCAAGTTTCGTCCCGGTGCTGAACCGGGCGGACTTGGTTGTGCTCGTTGGCTTCGATTGCGAGCACGCGTTCTTACCGGCGTTGTTGGAAGCCAGCAAGAATCCACGCATCCAAAGCGGCAAGCCCGGCTACGTGGATTGCTCGCAAGGCATCACCCCGTCGGAGGTGCCCAAGTCAACCGACCACTCCGAAGGCGACGTGCATCCCTACGGCAATCCGCACTACATGCTTGACCCGGTGCTGGCGAAGACCGCGATCCAAAACATCTACCAGGCCTTGGTGGCCACGGATCCGGAGCATGAAGCCGACTTCACCCGCAACCGCGACGCTTACCTTGCCAAGCT
>CAIKBP010000065.1 GCA_903825695.1 uncultured Verrucomicrobiota bacterium | reverse complement strand
GATTGAGGTCAATACCAACGGTGCTGTCGTTTTCTTCCACGGCGAGATTGGCGTCAGCGGGAGCGACACCAATCACTTAAACGCGCCTTGCGACGCGAAGGTGGTGGGCGACTACACCGGCCTCACCTCACCGAAGAGCGGCGGCGGGGGCGGCTTCAACTACGGCAGTCTCCTGTTCTGACGCAGGGCCATGAACGGGGCGGCATGATGGAAACCGCTGATTTCGCAATCCGTGTTGTCTGTGTGATTCGCGGTTCGTTCCTTCTATCGCCTTCACCGGCAGTTTCAACGCTGTGATTGCAGCTTGCCAGGCTGGGGCAGAATGCGATAAACACTCCCGCGGGAAATAGCATTATGTCGTCATTTGACATCAAAAAAATCGTGGCCGAGCGGCTGGGCGAGAATTACGAACTGCACGAAAAATACATCAACCCGACGCTAGTGAGGGTGTTTCGCACCATCGGGTTCGACCGCGTGTACGCCAAGGCCAAGGGCCAGTATCTTTGGGACAAACAAGGCAATCGTTATCTCGACATGCTCAGCGGGTTTGGCGTGTTCTCAATCGGGCGCAATCATCCGCAAGTCGCTCAGGTGATCCGGGACGTGATCGAGCTGGATTTGCCGAACATGGTGCAGATGGATTGCGCGTTCCTCGCGGGCCTGCTCGCCGAGAAGCTCGTTAAGATTTCACCGTCGCATCTCGAAGCGGTCTTCTTCTGCAACTCTGGTACGGAAGCGGTAGAGGCATCGCTTAAATTCGCCCGTGCCGCCACAGGTCGCGACAAGTTCGTTTATCTCAACCACGGCTGGCATGGGCTGACGCTCGGGTCGCTCTCGATCATGGGAAACGACGAATTCCGTGAAGGGTTCGGGACGCTGCTGGAAGGCGAGCGCGTGCCGTACGGCGACCTCGACGCGCTGGAGCGGGTGTTATCGAAAAAGGATTGCGCCTGTTTCGCGGTGGAGTGTGTTCAAGGCAAGGGCGTGTGGATGCCACCCGACGGATACTTCCAGGGGGCCCAGGAACTTTGCCGTAAGTACGGGACGTTGTTTTTCTGCGACGAAGTCCAGACCGGTTACGGACGCACGGGCAAGATGTTCGCGTTTCAGCATTGGGGGCTTGAACCCGATATCGTTTCGACGAGTAAAGCGCTCAGCGGCGGTTACGTGCCGGTAGGCGCGATGCTGACGCGGCGGTGGATTTACCAAAAACTGTTCAACCGGATGGACAGGTGCTGGGTGCATTCTACGACGTTTGGGCGCAACAATCTCGGCGTGGCCTGTGGGCTGGCAATGCTGCACGTATTGGAGGAGGGGAACCTCGTGGAGCGTAGCGCGGTTCAGGGGCAAAAGTTGATAGATGCAATCAACGCGCTGAAAGCCAAGCATGAAGTGTTGCTGGAGGCACGCGGCAAAGGTTGCATGATCGGCATCGAATTCCAGGAACCAAAAAGCCTTAAATTGAAGATGGCGTGGAAGATGGTGCACGCGGCGCACGACGGTTTGTTCGCCCAGATGGTGGTTATGCCGCTGCTCGACAAGCATCACATTTTGACGCAGGTCAGCGGTAGCCACGGCGATATCATTCGCATCCTGCCGCCGTTCGTCATAACCGATGAAGACATCCAGTATTTTGTCAACGCGCTCGACGACGTACTCACCGAGTGCCACAAGTTGCCGGGGCCGATGTGGGACATGGGCACCAACCTCGTGAAAGCGGCGTTGCGCAATCGAAGCGAGAAAGCCGCCACTACGAACGCGGCTAAGTAGTATTGTCCTGTATCGACGTTCTCGAGGTGCCAATGAATGGGATGCGTTGCGCGGAAAAACTGAGGAGACAGAGGTCATAGACCGCCGCAAGAAGTAAGAACGACAGACAACTGATCATGCTACGAGGATTCCTGAGCAAGTTGGCGGCGGCAATCTGCCGCTGGCCATGGATATTTGTGGTTTTGACGGTCCTGCTTTCCGCCGCCGCGGCTGTGTATGCCGTGTGCTCGCTGGAGTTTAAGACCAATCGTAATGATCTCATCGGCCGCAACAGCGAATACTGGCGGCTGTACAGCGAGTATGCCCGCGAGTTCAGCGACGAGGAAGATTATGTCATCGTCGTCGAAAGTGACAAGCCCGCGCAGAACAAAGCTGCAGTGGACGCGCTGGCCAAGGCGCTGCTCGCGCCCGCGAACAACCCGAATCCAGCCGATAACCGCGTTGCCCAGCAATTCAACTCTGACGACGTGTTTTACCGGGTGAACTTCGACGCTTTGGAGAACCGCTTCCTTTACTTCCTCGACACCAACGACTTGAACGAGATCAACACCTCGCTCAAGGATTTCAAGCAACTCGTCGCCATTCTCCAACACAAACCCGAATTGACGACATTTTTCGATTCGATGAACCAGATGCTCCAGCAGATGGAGACCGCGCCCGAAGTCGAGCGCCGGCGAATGGAGGCGTTCCTGCCTACAATCAACGCCATTGTCAACCAGATGGCCAACCCGCGCAACAGCGTGGATGAGGCCGGACTACTTTCGCCCTGGGCGAGCGCTTTTTTCAGCGAAGAAATGCTCGGCAAGGCTGAGGATCAAATGCGCTGGAAAGGCTATCATGCATTCGCAAATGGACGGATGTTTCTTGTGCTGGTTCATCCTCGCGCCAACAAGGACGCACAAGGTGCTGATCTCCACGCGGCGACCGTGCCGAAGTTGCGACGGATTCTAGCGTCGATGCGAGGCCAGTATCCCGCAGTCAAAATCGGGTTGACCGGTGAACCGGTGCTCGACCTCGACGAGATGCAGACTTCACAGCATGATGCGACAAAGGCGACCGTGCTGACGCTGCTTCTTGTAGGGTTGTTGTTTGCATTCAGTTTCCGCACCGTGTTGCGGCCGGTACTGGCGGTGATCTGCGTGATATTCGTTGTGGCACTGTCGCTGGGATGGGCGACTCTGGCCATCGGACACCTGAACATCATCACAGTGACCTTTGCGGTGATGATCATCGGACTTGGTATCGATCTCGGCATCCAGCTGATTGCCCGCTATGAAGAGGAGCTCAGCAAGGGTGCTGACGCGCGGCATGCTGTGTCGACGGCCATTGAGCAGACCGGCGCGAGTATTATCACAGCCGCGATAACAAACGCCGCCGCGTTCTTTGCCATGGGGCTTAGCGGCTTCAAAGGGGTTAAAGAACTTGGCGTGATAGCCGGTGGCGGGATGATTCTGGCGATGGCGGTGATGGTGATCGCGCTGCCGTCATTGATGCTTCTCGTGCGCAGTAAGAAGGAATCCAGCATTATCCCGGCGCAGGCGGCCGCGACGAATATCGAGCGCGTTTTACTGCGGCACCCGCATGCCGTCCTGACAGTCTGCGGTGTGGCAACCTTGACGGCGCTGCTGGTCGGCTGGCGCGTGGATTTCGATTATAACCTGCTGAACCTTCAGTCGCGCGGCTTGGAATCAGTGGAAACCGAGAAACGGCTGCTGAAAGCCGACGCGCAAACGACCATATTTGCCGCGGTGGTGTGCGACAGCCTCGAGCAGGCGCGCAAGTTGCAGGAGTTGCTCGATAAAAAAACCAACACCGTCAGCAGCGTGGCCAGCATCGTGCCGTTGATCCCCGAACATCAAGAGGAGAAAACGGCGATCATTTGCGCCATAAAACAGCAACTGGACGGCGTTCACATAGCCGCCGTCCAGGTGCCGTCGGTTGACCCGCAACCGGTTATATATGCGCTGCGATCATTGCAGTTGGAGGCCGGCAAACTTGTCCGCGATGCTACGAAGCGCAATGACGCGATTAGTTTAAGACCGCTCAACGCCTTGACCAACTCGCTTACGCAAGCCCGCATCAAACTTTCTGCGGAAGATCCCGCCATGCTTGGCCAAAGACTCGCAAAGTACCAACAACGGTTCTACGCTGATTTGCAGGCGCAGTTGCAGATGATGACCGATCAGGTGGTGGACCGGCCGATGACGCTCAACGACGTGCCGCAAGAGGTGCGG
>CAIKBP010000064.1 GCA_903825695.1 uncultured Verrucomicrobiota bacterium | reverse complement strand
TTTGGATATGGCCTTCCGGCGATCCTCGCTCTAGTTTTAGCATTTTGCTCTTGCTTATGCGACAGATGCTTTGTGTGATGGCCTTTTGGCAGCTCTTTATCCCAGAATGGTTTTTCGGTCATTGATAGCTCCCATATAGGTCCAACCCACTATGAAATTTAACATAATCGGCAGCTTCAGGATCATTATCTGCCGCCAAAAGATAAATTCTGGCATACTCTAACAGATTTGGATTGTCTTTAAAATGACCCAACCCACGATTACAGTGATTACATAACATACCGCGAATTTTATTAGTTTGGTGATCGTGATCCACAACCAAATCGCCCCCTTGATCACAAATTGTGCAAGAAAAAGTGGTTGCAATAATGTTTTTTAATTCACCATCTGAAATCATTTCACGATAATTTCCGCGCCTAATTTCAGAACGATAGCTATTTCGACATTCTCTACACCAACTATCCAATCCATTACGTTTTTTATTGTGCAATGGAAAAAATTCAGACGTTTCTGGTTTTTCACATTTGCAACGAGTGCAAATTAACATTTTACGCCCCATTTTTTTAAAGCAAGATTAATTCTGCTATTGGGGTCATGAGCCGTTTTTGCGGATGTAAGTTTTTCTTTCATCCCGCACATTCTTGCCCGAAAATTCTCGTGCCGTGGATTGTCCGAATCTTTTGTCGGAGCCTTCAAATTATGCCCTTCTGCTCGAGCAGATGCACGACCCTTAGCGTTTAACCCGCCAGATGATGATTTACCTTCAGATCTTGTCCAGGCAGCAGTCATTTCAATCCCCTTTAGTAAAACGGGGGCGCAACGGCCCCCGTGATACTTAGAACAACAGATCCGACAATTAGATGTCAGAACCCATCGTCATCTTTTCGATCTTGCGACCCTTGGCTGGCGTACCAGCATGAGCCGAAGTGAAAGGATGCGACTCTGCGCCAGCGCGGCCGCCAGACTTGCGTGGCTTGCGGCCAGCATGTTGGTGAGCGTGTTCGCCGTGCATCTCGATGTGCTTATGGACATGGCCGCCATGCTTGCGCTTTGCGCGACCACCGTGCTTGCGCTCGCTGGTAGCCTCGGCTTCATGCTCTGGGTTGCCGTGGTTGTATTCCATAGGCTTGTCGTGCAAGTCCATTTCAGCTTCGTTTACGCCGTATTCAGGCGATTCCGCCTTGCCACCGGCTTTGCGATGCTTTGCATGGTGAGCCATACCGCCGTGAGCGTGATGTGCCTTGCCGCCATGTGCGTGGTGATGTGCCTTATGACCCTTCATGGTCAATCTCCTTAAGAGGCGTTGTTAATGCCTTGGATGTAGAACACAGTCAGGGTGATAGAGCCTGATGTGGACGAACCAAGGTTTGTGAAAGTGACAGTTACTTGAACATCTTGCGGGCCATTTGGCTGCGCCGTTGCGTTACTGACGTTGTCCCAGTTCGCAATTGCAGTAGCCGAAGTGCCAGGGGTGATGCTCGTAATCTGCCCCAACGTACCACCATTAACAGCGTTGGCGGCTGTAAATGCTGTGTTGCTTGCAGTCGTACCGATACCAAACGTGGCAGCCGATCCCGTAACAGTTGCAGTCACCATAGCGTAGAAGTCGGTGATCTGGCTCTGCGCCGGAATGATAAGCTGAGTTGTTACGGTCGTGGAACCAGACAGTGGCTGAGTAACAACCACAGTCTGAACCATTTGAACATAACCCACATTGGCCTGACCGATGTTGGTCTCGCCTAACCCCGCTAGAGAGCTCGATCCATCGCCGTGGAATACGTTACCGGCCAGCAGAGGGCCGGTAAACGCAGTACCAGGGAAGATCGGACTGCCATTGGCGTTTGGATAAAATCCGCCATTAACGTCCATGTTACTCTCCTATTACGAGGTTGGGAACGAACCGTAGATCGAACGCCAGTTGTAGTAGCCGAAGCTGTAGCGTTCGTAGCCCTTAACAAGCAGGTTGTCTGTGACAAAATCTACTTGCATATCGGACTCGAACTTTACACGCTCCATATACGACAGACCGTCGATGTTCGTCAGGAGGAACCAAGCGAAGGAAGAGGTCAAGAAGTCGTTGACCATGTAACCTTCGCTCAAGCCACCTGCCGTGGTCAGGATCGCATTGACATCGTTGTCGGCAGTGCCTGGGCGCAATTCAGTCTTCGTCAGACGGATTGCAACAGGCTCAAGCTGCGGAGGAACGATGAGCTTGCGAGCGCGAGCAAACACTTTCAAGCCAGCCTGATCTTTGAAGTTCGTGCGAACCGAAATCATCGCGTTCAGCAAGGTAGCTTCGTTAAGATCGACCTGAGTCGAAGGCGTATTGGCAACAGTACCGCCGTCGATAGGATGCGCCGTCGAGCAAAGTGCTACGCCGTCGCCACCAATTGCTGCGTTATAGGTCGTTGCCGTGTTGAGGATAGAAGCGCCATAAATTTCCTTGGTCTGCTGGAAGGCTTCCATAAGGCCAAGGTTCGATGGGTGGAATTGCGTCTTGTAGACGTTATCGTCAATCGCCTTGCGGGTGATTGCGTAACCAAGACCAATTTCCGTGTGCTCCTGGTTGTAGATGTAGCGTTCGCCAGCGCCGTTATCGAAAGCGGTCTGAGCGCCTTCGGTCTTGAGCTGTGCGAGGCCAAGGAACCGGAGTTCTGCGGTACGTTCAAGAGCAAGTTTCGAATCATGCTTCGTGAAGATCTTGTCGTACTGCGACGGGATCATCTCATACTTGCCTTCGATACCACGAAGGCCAGGAAGGAGCAGATCCTTAATTGCTGAGAGATTAACAGCCATTGTAGTCTACTCCCTATTAGATGCCAGCAAGACCACGTTGCATCGAGTT
>CAIKBP010000063.1 GCA_903825695.1 uncultured Verrucomicrobiota bacterium | reverse complement strand
TGGGACTTCATCGCATTCAATACACGCTCGGCATCGGCGCTCCGGCAAAATACAACCACTTTACCTTCGTTGGCAATCGTCAGCGGGTCCAACCCCAGCAGATCGCACGCGCCATGTACCTCGGGACTGATCGGCAACGCCGTTTCCTGCAGCCGGATCCCGACGCCCGACGCACGAGCGATATCGCACACAGTCGCGGCCAGACCGCCACGCGTCGGGTCGCGCATTGCATGAATCTCAGCGCCCGTGTCGAGCACCACTTTTACCAGTTGCCACAACGCAGCGCAATCACTGACCACGCTCGTCTGAAACGCGATCCCTTCGCGTTGGCTCAGTACCGCTACGCCATGTTCTCCCAAGTTCCCGTTCACAATCACCGCATCGCCCGGTCGCACCTTTGCCGCGCTTAACCGTCGCGATGTTACGATCTCGCCGATGCCCGTCGTGTTGATGTACAAACCTTCGCATTTGCCGCGTTCGACAACCTTCGTGTCGCCCGTCACGATCTCCACGCCGGCTTCCGCAGCAGTTTTCCGGATCGAATCAACAATCCGTCTCAAATCTGTAAAAGGAAGGCCTTCTTCGAGTATAAAACCTAAGCTAAGCCACAACGGCTGAGCGCCTTGCACCGCCAAATCATTTACCGTCCCGCACACCGCCAGTTTCCCAATGTCGCCACCCGGAAAGAAGTATGGTTTCACTACATAACTGTCCGTCGTGAACGCGTAATTCTGCGCTTTCAGCGACAGCACGGCGCTGTCTTCCAGAAGTCGCAACCGGGGATTATCAAATGCTGGTAGGAATAGTTCCTCAACCAGTTCGCGCGTCAACGAACCGCCGCCGCCGTGCGCCAGCAAAATCCGGTCACGCTTCATCATTACACAGCTCTCTTTTCGTACCTGTAATATGCTGCGCAGGTCCCCTCGTTCGAAACCATGCATGGCCCGACTGGGTCCGTTGGCGTACAGGCTTTGCCGTACAGTTTGCAGTCCGGAGGCGTGATCACCCCGCGCAACACGTCGCCACACCGGCATCCCGGATCCGGCCGGGCTGCTTCAAACTTCACACCGAGCGCCTTCGCCGCATCGAACCGCGCGTACTTAGCGCGAATGGCCAAACTGCTGCGCGGAATATTGCCGAGCCCACGCCAACCCGCATCGCATTCTTCAAAAACTTCCGTCAACAATTTTTGCGCCGCGACGTTCCCCCGCTCGTTGACCGATCGGCTGTATTCGATCTCCACCTTGGCGCTACCTTCGGCAATTTGCGCCAGCAACATTTCAATCGCCTTCAGCATGTCCCACGCCTCGAACCCGGCGACTACACACGGGACCTTGTATTTTTCACAAATGAACCGATACATTGCCGCGCCCGTGATGACGCTGACGTGGCCGGGACAGAGGAAGCCGTCGATCTTTACCTCCTGATTCTGCAACAACGCCTCCATCGCGCGCGGCATTGTTTTGTGCGCGCAGAGTACAAAATAGTTTTCCACGCCGTCCTTCGCCGCCAGCAAGATGCTCGCGGCCACGGTTGGCGCAGTGGTCTCAAACCCTACACCTAGGAATACCACCTTCTTCGCCGGGTGTTCCTGCGCCATCGCCACTGCATCGGTCGGCGAATACACAACCCGCAGGTCTCCTCCAGCCGCGCGTTCGCGTTCCAGCGATCCGCCAACTGACGGACTTCCCGGCACCCGCACCAGATCGCCAAACGTCGTCACCATGACGTCCGGACGCCGACAAAGCGCAATGGCCGCGTCGATGTAATTGGTGTCCGTCACGCAAACCGGGCAGCCAGGACCGGAAATCAGGCGGACATTACGCGGCAACAACTGTGGCAATCCCGATCGAAACGCCGACATCGTGTGCGTCCCGCAAACTTCCATCAGGCGCACGTCACGCGCCACGTGCTGCGCCAGTTCGTTGATGGCTGGCATCAACGTTTTCACGGCGTTACTCCCGGCAAGCCTGCCGATGCGCGGATAGTTTCCCATTCTTCGACTTCGCTCTGATCCCACTTATGAATCGCGAACCCGGCATGTACCAACACGTGGTCACCCAGACGGGGTTTCTCAACCAGCGACACATCCACCTTGCGCAGCGCGCCATCGACCGAAATGACCGCCGTCGTGCCATTCAACTCCACGATCTTCGCTGGGACAGCTAAACACACGGTTTGTGCTCCAATTCTGATTTCATCCGCGCCGATGCCACCGCTGCTTGCCCGAGCGCCAAACCGCCGTCATTGGGCGGTACCAGCGTATTGGTGAAAACCTTGAACTCCCGCGCTTGCAGCGTTTCGACCGTGCGCCGCAGCAACAAC
>CAIKBP010000062.1 GCA_903825695.1 uncultured Verrucomicrobiota bacterium | reverse complement strand
GTCGATGATTCCGCGCCGGATGCGAAGCTGCTAAAAATACTTCACCAGACAATCAAGAAAGTCACCGAAGTCACCGACACGCTGGCCCTCAACACTGCGATCTCGCAGATGATGATCTTCGTCAACGAAGTCACGGCGCAGGCGGCCCGTCCGCGCAAACTTCTCGAACCGTTCGTGCTGATACTCTCGCCGTACGCGCCGCATCTGGCGGAGGAACTATGGGAAAAGCTAGGCCCTTCGACTTCGCTCAGGACGAGCCACAAACGGTCGCTCGCATATGAACCGTGGCCGAAACACGACGACGCGTTGCTCGTTGAGAGCACTATCACCATCGTCGTGCAGATCAATGGCAAGTTGCGAGATCGCCTTACAGTGCCCGCCGATGTATCGCAAGCCGAGCTGGAGAAGCTGGCGCTCGCCAACGACCGCGTGAAAGAATTTCTCGCCGGCAAACAGGTCAAGAAAGTCATCGTCGTCCCCGGCAAGCTGGTCAACATCGTCGCCCAGTAGCCTGCGGCCTTTGCCAAGCCGGTTTTCTGGCAAACCTGTTAGGATGCCTTCCAGCAGGCTTGTGTGGTTGTGTCATCGCCTTTACAATCCCAGCTCAATGGTTCCGCAATCGTATTACCGGTGTTGGGTGGAGGTGGATTTGGATGCGTTGCGGCACAATGTGGCGTTGATCCGCTGTCGCATCGGCCCGCAAACAAAACTCATGGCCGTGGTGAAGGCCGACGCCTACGGGCATGGGTTGTCACAGATCGCCGCTACGTTGATGCAATGCGACGTGGAAGCATTTGCAGTGGCAAACCTCGTTGAAGCCATCGAGTTGCGGCGGCTCGGTGGGCGCGGTTGGCCGATTTTGCTGTTTGGCTCGGCGCTGCCGTTCGAATTACCCAAGCTCGTCGAGCAGGATATAACGCCGACCATCTCAACGCTGGAGGAAGCCACGCTCGTCAGTGCAGAGGCGGAACGGCAGAAGAAAACAGTGGGCGTACAGGTCGAGGTGGATACGGGCATGGGCCGCGTTGGCTTCTGGCATGAGGAAGCCGCGCACCAAATCGGGCGGTTGGCCGCCCTGCCCCACTTGCGCATCGAGGGCATGTACACTCATTTCCCATCGGCAGATGTGAACGTGGACGAGACGCGGCAGGAACTGGCTGCATTTCTGCGTGTAGCGCATGAGTTGGAGGCGGTGAAAATGAAAATGCCGCTTCTGCACGCTGCCAATAGCGCGGCACTACTGAACCTGCCTGAGGCAAAGCTCGACATGGTGCGACCGGGATTATTGTTGTATGGACTTTGTCCCATCGGTTGCGCGTCACCAGGGTTCCGGCCGCTGCTGTCATTCAAGTCGCGCGTGGCATTCGTGAAAACGGTCGAGTCGGGCCGCGGCATCAGTTATGGGCAGACCTTCGTGTCAAAACAACGCATGAAAATCGCCACCGTCACCGCTGGTTACAGCGACGGGTTCAGTCGTAACCTCTCGAACCGCGCCGAGGTACTCATCGGCGGGAAACGGTGCCGCGTGGTGGGTCGCGTGACGATGGATCAGATCATGGTGGACGCGTCAGTGGTGCCGGAGGTGCATTGCGGCGACGAGGTTGTGTTCATTGGACGGCAGACCTGCCCTAATGGAGGCATGGCCGAAGCCGAGATCACCGCTGCGGAAATGGCGGGCTGGGCCAACACTATTGTATGGGAGATTCTCTGCGGCATCACCAAGACCACCCGCGTCCCGCGCGTATACTACGGCGCGAATGCGGCGTGATTTCCGCAAGTGATTGTTTGCCAGCGGATACTGTTGCGGCTATATTGCCGCCGAGAAAAGGAGACTCGATGAAACCAGGCGCCAAAAAAGAAAATTCAGCTGAAACCTGTTGTTGTGGTTCGCATCGCGTGAAATGCGCGTGCGCAAGCTGCAATTGCACCATTGACATGGACAAGGCGGTTCGTAAAGGCAACCTCGTCTTCTGTAGCGAGATGTGCGCTTCGCACGCGCGTTGCACCCCCGAGGAATGTGGTTGCGAGCACGACTGCTGCACGTAGGGGTAAAGGGGCTTGGTGTTTGGGTGCCAGGATGTTGTGGCTAGGACTTGGCGACGCGGCGCCGGCGTTTCTGGCGATGTTTGCTGGACTCCCAAAGCGCATCAAGCTCTTCCAGGGAGCAATCTTCGAGACGGCGACCACTCTTATGGACCGCGCGCTCGATGTATTGGAAGCGGTTCACAAATTTGCTGATCGTGCGGTTGAGTAACTCTTCGGCCTGCAACTTTTCGAAGCGAGCGAGGTTGACGGCGGCAAAGAGCAGGTCCCCGAGTTCTTCTTCGAACTGCTTCTTATCACCCGAAGCCATTGCGCCTTTCAACTCGCGTAGTTCCTCATCAACTTTCGCCATAACGTCGTTCACGTGCTGCCAATCAAAACCGACGCGCGCCGCTTTGCGCTGGATTTTGTCGGCTTTGAGAAGCGCGGGCAAACTGCGAGGCACCTCGGAAAAAATCGAGTGGGTATTCTTCTCGTCCTTCTTGATAGTTTCCCATTGTCTGAGCACCTGTTTGCTGTCGCGCAGTTTCTTGCCGCGAAACACATGTGGGTGACGGCGAACAAGCTTGTCTGCAATCGCCTTTGCAACGGCATCGAAATCGAACTCTTTCCGCTCGCTGGCTAGCTGTGCGTGAAAAACCACCTGTAGCAGCAGGTCGCCGAGCTCGTCACGGAACTCGCGCATGTTTCCACTATCCAACGCGTCAAGCGCCTCGTAGCATTCCTCGATGAGATCGTGACGGATGGATCTGTGCGTCTGCTCGCGGTCCCATGGACAGCCACGCGGACCACGCAATTGCGCCACTATGCGGAGCAGTCGCGCGAGATTCTTCGTTGGTGATGGCATAAACTGCCGTTACAATAGCCGCGAGGAGGAACTGAACGCAAAAGAAAATATGGAGAACTCAGCACATCGGGCTGGTACTTCATGCGGGTGAACCGCGCTTCGCAGGTCCTTTCACTAAAGAGCCGCTGAAATCCGCGATCCCACGCGCCAGAAGTGTTTTGCGAGTGGCGAACCTTGTCCGCGGAGCGGACTGCGCCGCAATGACTCAGTTGCCCCGCGACCGATTGGCACTAGGAAACGCCAGGACCTCAATATCTTGATCGCTCAGTGAGGCTTCGCGCAACGGAGTGGCCTGTTCCTGTCGCCGTTGCTCCCACAATCGCTCCAGCTCCATCTCCAGAGCGGCAATCCGGTGAGTCCCAACTGCTGGAAGGTCATCCCCGGCATTTGACAACATGCTGCGCAGCGATTGCAGTTCCTCTGTCATCTGCGTGATTTTCTGCAACAGCGTAGGCTCCTTCGGCCTCCGAGACGGCTTGGGTAACCGCACCGGAAGCGAGCGACGGCGGCGCGCAGTGACTGTTTTCATCGTTTTGGGTGCTTTTTGACGAGCTCTCATAGCAAAGAGTGGACATCTTGAACGAATCGAGTGTTCAAATCAAGGATAGAATGCGCCATCGGCGCGCCATAATACTCCCAACCTGTTGCCCTCCAACACGATAGCTACTAATTGGCGGAACATGCTGGCGTTTTATGCTGGAAGACATGGCGTGGATGCCATGCGGACGCCCCGGTGTTGCATCTAGCTTTCGATACGCAAGTTACGGAGCTAGTTTAAGTATTTGATGATCAAGCAACTGATCCTTGTCAAAAACAAAGTACCCCCTGAATCTCCGCCGCGCTATCAGCAGGGGCAGCCAATGGGCATCGTCCTGCCACATGTCATTGTATGGAATTTGGGAGATTGGGACCCAAAGCGGAGTGGCTTCGTCGGTTTCCAAGAGTTCGCCTACGCACCCGGATGCTGCGAACACGGCCACATGGAGTTTGTAGCCGTCAAGAAAATTAAAGTACAGTTCACCAATCTGCTCCACATCAGTTGGCGTAACGCCGACTTCCTCCTGTGTTTCACGAATTGCGGCAGCCAAAGCTGTTTCACCCGCCTCCAATCGCCCGCCGGGTCCATTGATCTTTCCCGCTCCCAAACCGCGTTTCTTCCGAATCAGCAGAATCTGCCCGTTGCACAACACGAAACACAGAGTGGCATGCTCCGTCGGCCGCCATCGTTCCCAATCGATCTTGTCAACCTGCATAGTCATGCGGCCCAGCCTTACAGCAAAAACCTTGCGCTCACCAGCTTTCTTCAGATGCGCTTGACACCCCCTTTCCACCCAAGCATGATGGCATGTGGAGAAATGCGCGCAGTGATTCCTGTGTGTCCAAAGTGCGATATTGAACTGTTCATCTTGCGGTACAAAGACATCGAGGTGGATTATTGTCATCGCTGCCGTGGGCTATGGCTCGACGCGGGAGAACTGGAGCTGATATTGCGGCAAACCGGGGCGCGCACCGACGACCCAATATTACATTCGCTACAACAGGAAGGCACATTACCATCCGGTCCGAAACATCTTTGTCCGCGATGCGATAAGCCATTGCGCGAGATCACCGTGACTCATGCTGGCGCCGCGCCATTGGTGCTGGACCGATGCCCAGCCAATCACGGTTTGTGGTTCGACGCGGATGAGCTGCAGGAGTTGCTGTCTGATTTCGCGCCGGCAAGCGGTGCCGGCAAAACAATTGGCTATTTGAACGAGTTGCTCGGAGTAAACAACAAAACGTAGAAAGGGAGAAACCACGTTATGACACCACTTATCGCGTTGCTGCCGATATTCCTAATTGGTTTGATTCTTATTCTCGCCCTCTGGTTGGCCGGCGTTTACAACGGACTGGTACGGCTGCGCAACCAGCTCGAGAACGCATGGGCGCAGATCGATGTGCAACTGAAACGCCGATACGATCTCATCCCGAACCTTGTTGAAACGGTCAAGGGCTACGCGAAACACGAGAGCGGGACGTTCGAGCGCGTCACCCAGGCCCGCAACATGGCGATGAGTGCCAAGACGGTCGGCGAACGCGCCGAAGCGGAGAACGTCCTGACCGGTGCGCTGAAGTCGCTATTCGCCGTTGCCGAGGCGTATCCCGACTTGAAAGCGAACCAGAACTTCCTGCGGCTTCAAGAGGAACTAACCTCAACGGAAAACAAGATCGCCTTCTCGCGTCAGTTCTACAACGACACCGTGATGACATTTAACACACGCACCGAGGTGTTCCCCGTCAACCTTGTAGCCGGCATGTTCAACTTCCTGCGCCGCGAATTCTTCGAGGTAAAAGGCGAAGCGGAACGTCAGGCGCCACAGGTAAAGTTCTGAGTCCTTTGCAGGGGTGGGTTTACCCGCACCTGCAACCAACAGGTCTTGATGGTTATGTGGGAGCAAATCCGCGCCAATCACC
>CAIKBP010000061.1 GCA_903825695.1 uncultured Verrucomicrobiota bacterium | reverse complement strand
TTTCTTCAACAACGTCTCGATGGCCGCCGACGCCCAGCGGTTCGCGCGTCTGCTGGCTGCACCGAGGTGGTCTTCTAGCCGCTTTTGACTCAGCCGTGCGTCGCGCCCTCTCTGTCGCCTGCCGAGATGGGGACCGGTAAACCAAGACACACGAGCTTCAGTAAAATCGGAACCAATCGCAATCCGCGTGGCCCGGCTGTTTCGTCTCTCTTTCGGTCGAACAGAATAGCCCCGTCTTCACGCCGGTCCATCATCCCGCGCGAGCCGTCAATGATTCGCCCGTTGGAATGAAATTTTCCCATCAATGCTGTAGCTGAACTGACAGATGGCACCGGGACTCACGCCGACCCTGAGGAGCACCGAATTGCCTGCGCAACCAGCATGACCTTCCTCAACCTCCTTGCCGCCACGACCAGCAACGTTGCCATCGCGAGCAGGATACGCGCTGCAACCTTTGTTGCCCGTCACGCTTTTACAATCTCAGTACTCCTCGATCAGCGCGCCAAACCGCAGTCCACGCACGCTTGCTGTCAACCCCGCCACACCAAGTGCTTCCATCGCCGCTACAGCGATTGCGCCGCCTGCGACGATGATGTCGGCGCGCTCGGGCGGCAGGCCGGGAACATTCCTTCGATCCGAAAACGACAGCGCGTGCAGTCGCCCGATAATCAAGCGCGCTTCCTCGCAAGTGAGTGTCATGTGGTCCGGTGATGTTGTGGCAGCAGTATTCCCGGCGCGACCGGTTGGACCCGATCTCTCCGAGATCGGGGCGCCAATATCTCTCCCACAAAGCGCAATATTCACCAGCGTCAGGATGGTGCCACCGGTGCCGATCAGGCACCTGTCTGACAAACCGTAGCCTGCCAACTCCCGCCGCAACGTGTCGTGGAGCGACGTGCATAGTTCGGCGAACTGTGTTTCGCCAAACCGTTCGGTCATGCGGACTGCGCCGAGTTGGAGGCTGTGGTGGCGTTCGATCTTTCCGTCCACGCCCTGAATGAATTCTGTGCTTCCGCCGCCGATGTCCATGACGAGAAGCGGTTGGCTCGCCCACGCAGAATCGCTGCAGACGCCGCGGAAAATCAACTCGGCCTCGCGCCCGCCCGATATCATCTGCACGGTAAGGCCGCATTGACGACGCACTGCGTTCAGGAAGTCGTCGCGGTTCGTCGCGTCGCGCGCTGCGCTTGTGGCGATGGCTTTGATGTCGACGGCATCAAGAGCGCGCGCTTCGGCGGCAAAGTGCGCAATTGTTTCAACCGTTCGCGAAATCGCTGCGGAAGAAAGCCGTTGCGTATCATGGGCGCCTTCGCCAAGGCGCGTTGTCGCGTCTTTGGCCGTGATCGGCATGACTTGGCCTACGCGCACCTCGGCCACGAGCAACTTGACCGTGTTGGTTCCGATATCGATAACGGCGCGGCGCATGAGGGACTTGATAGCATGGGTGGCGGCGCGGCGCAAATGCAAGGTTGGCGGTCGGAGGATTTCATGATATTATCGCGGCGCCTTGGGGATGAATTCGAATGGTAAACGCGAAACGTGGCGGTGTGCCGTAGCCGGCACTGACATGGTGGCGGCGACATTTGTCGGCGCCGGGGTTGGCTGGTGGTTGGACAATCGGTTCGGCACGTCACCGTGGTTGCTGGTTGTGTTTTTCCTACTCGGATCGGGCGCTGGGCTGTTAATGGTGTACCGACGGTTCAGCAGCAAAGGGGAGGACCGTCAATGACGATGGATCGCCCTGCTGTTTTTGGGGTGGCATTTGGGGTGGCGATCGGCGTGGTTTACATCGCGCTGCAACGCTGGGACATGCGTCAGAAGAGTTCTGCGGCGCAGCCGCGCGGCATGATTGCGCTTATCCCTGGTGCCGTGGGACGACTGATGTTTGTTGTTGTGGCACTGGGGTTGGTGTTTCGGTTCACGGATGCGGACAAATACTGGTTGACGGGCAGTTTATTTGTTTCCTATGGTGTGTTGTTTTTGTGGCAGCTAAAGCGGATGTTTTTTTCAAAGAAGTAAGTACTTATGGGCGAGTTACATCCTATTGTTCATGTGCCAATCCAGTTGTTCGGGCTTAACTTGAGCCTTACCAACTATGTTGTGATGCTTTGGTTGGCGGCGGCCATGACTTTTCTGTTCTTGGCCGGGGCGGCGTGCGCGATACGCGTGACGGGCGAGGGGCGGTTCTCGAATCTGGTCGAGGCGCTTCTTGAATTTGTGCGGGAGAACATCGCCGAGGCGTTCATGGGCGAGCACGGAGCAAAGTGGTTCCCGTTCGTCGCAACGGTCTTTTTCTTTATCCTGTTCAGCAACCTGCTAGGGCAGGTACCGTTCCCCGGCTATTTCCATGCGGGCACGAGCAATCTGAATGTCACAGCGACAATGGCGGTTCTGGTGTTTCTCGTGGTGCAGGTTGTTGCCATGAAGGAACACGGGTTGAAATATTATCTGGGGCTGCTCTTTCCAAAGAGCGCGCCTGTTTGGCTGCGTTTCACACTGATGCCATTCATTGAATTGATTGGCATTTTTGCCCGACCATTTTCACTGGCCATCCGTCTTTTCGCCAACATGACGGCTGGTCATCAGATCATCGCGGTTCTGGTGCTCGGGATTTCCTGGATGCTCAGTCATGGATTTTGGAAGCTTGCGATGCCGTTGCCTCTCATGGGCGTTATCATCATGGATGCATTTGAAATTTTTGTAGCCTTTATCCAGGCCTTCATTTTTGCTCTGTTGACAGCGTTGTATCTTGGCGAGGCGATGGAAGAATCATACCAATCTTGAGGAGGAAAAACTGATAATGAATCCAGAAACCGCAACACAACTGATCAGCGCAGCGGCGCTGGCCAAGCTGGGCGCAGGTCTGGCCGTCGGTCTCGGCACGCTTGGATCCGGCATCGGCATCGGCATCATCTTCGGCAAGAGCATCGAGTCTTCGGCTCGCCAGCCGGAGGCGTTGCCGCTGGTGCAACGCCTGATGTTCACCGGCTTCGCACTTGTTGAAGCGCAGGCGCTTTATGCCCTGCTCATCACGTTCATCTTGCTCGCTGCGAAGTAACCGCACAATGAAGACGATTCTTCGCATCATCCACGCGTTCATCGCCATGTTGGGCTGCGTTGCCGTCACAGGCGCTGTGGCTTGGGCGGAAGAAGCCGCCCCGCCACCCGGCGGAGGCAGCCAGATTCCGCCGACAGATTGGGGCCTTCAAATCTGGACGCTGGCTGCTTTTCTGGTGTTGCTGGCGCTGTTGGGCAAGTTCGCCTTCAAACCTATCGCCGAAGCGCTTGACCGTCGCGGCGAGACCATCAAGAGATCCATCGAGGAAGCTGAGAAACAGCGAACGGAAGCGAAGGAATTGATGGATAGTTACCAGAAGCAGATCGCCGAAGCCCGCTCCGAGGCCAGCAAGCTGATCGAGGAAGCCCGCGTACTGGGCGAGAAAGTCCGCAGGGAACTCGTCGATAAAGCCAACACCGAGGCATCCGCCGTTGTGCGGCGCGCACAGGAAGAAATTGAGCGACAAAAGGAAAAGGGCGTGCAGGAACTCAAGGACACCGTGGCCAACCTGTCGGTACAGATTGCGTCCCGCGTCCTGGAAAAAGAAGTCAACGAAGCTACGCACCGCCAGTTGGTCGAAAACTTTATTCACGATCTCGGCAAGATGCGCAAATCATAATCGGCCATGCCCCATGACCCCATCAACGTTGGTTACGCTCGCGCACTCTTCGAGATGGCGCAGGCCGAAGGAGTTGTTGTCCGCGTGGAAGAGGAATTGTTTCGGCTGCGCGAGTTGCTCAAGGGCAACCCCAAACTGCTCCAGTTCCTCAAAGATGGCAACGTCAAACGCGAGGGTCGCCGACAAGCGTTGGCCGACCTCTTCCATGGGCGCGTTCACCCGCTGGTGCTCAACATTCTGGTGACGCTGAGCGATCAGGACCGGGGCGGGCGCTCTCTCGCTGTCATTGAGGAATTCGACTCCATAGCGGCGGCAGCGCGTCAGGAGATCGGCGGCGAAGTGGTCACCGCGCGACCGCTCGATCCAGCGGTCACGGAACGCCTAACGGCCGAACTGAACCGTATGACGGGCAAAAACGTGCGGCTTTTCGAGAAGGTTGACCCGTCCATTCTGGGTGGTGTGGTGATCAAGGTCGGCGAACAAGTTATTGACGGCGGCCTCCGCCATAAACTGGAGCGGATACGTGATCAGTTGACGCGATAAGCCCGGGTGATTGTTATGCCAGAGGTTTTTTCATTCAATTCGAAACAGATTGCCGATGTGTTGCAGCGCAACATCCGCGAATACAAAACCGAGGTTGGCGTTGAGGAGGTCGGCGAGGTCATTGAGGCAGGCGACGGCATTGCGCGCGTGAAGGGGCTGCCGAATTGCATGGCCGAGGAAATGTTGGAGTTCCCCGGCGGCGTTTTCGGTGTGGCGATGAACCTCGAACGCGAAGAGGTTGGCGCGATGATCCTCGGCGATTTCACAACGGTGAGCGAGGGCAACCTCGTGAAACGGACAGGACGCGTACTTTCTGTGCCGGTCGGGGAAGAATTGTGCGGTCGCGTTGTTAACGCCCTTGGACAGCCGATTGACAACAAGGGGCCGATCAACACAAAACAGTTCCGCCCGATCGAAGGCCGCGCGCCGAACGTTATTGAGCGTCAACCCGTCAAGGAGCCCCTGCAGACTGGGCTTAAGGCGATTGATTCAATGATTCCCATCGGTCGCGGCCAGCGCGAGCTGATCATCGGCGACCGCCAGACTGGCAAGACCGCCATTTGCGTGGACACGATCATCAATCAGAAGGGTGGCGACGTCGTATGCATCTATGTCGCGGTCGGACAGAAACAGTCTACGGTTGTCAGCGTGGTGGAAACGTTGGAGAAGTACGGCGCGATGGATTACACCATTGTCCTAAGCGCCACGGCGGGTGATCCCGCCCCGATCCAGTTCATCGCCCCGTACGCGGGGTGCGCAATGGGTGAACATTTCCGCGATAACGGCAAGCATGCGCTCGTGATTTATGACGACCTTTCCAAGCACGCGCAGGCGTACCGGCAGATTTCGCTGCTGCTGCGTCGTCCGCCAGGCCGGGAGGCGTTCCCGGGCGACATTTTCAACCTTCACTCACGGTTGCTGGAGCGTGCGGCCAAACTTCACGACAAGGCGCCAGCGTTTAACCCGGTTTACGCGAAAGGCGGTGGTTCGCTTACGGCGTTGCCAATCATTGAAACGCAGGAAGGCGACTACTCCGCGTATATCCCCACCAACGTCATCTCGATTACCGACGGCCAGATATACCTGGAAAGTGACTTGTTCTACGCGGGCATTCGTCCGGCGGTATCGGTTGGTCTGTCAGTGAGCCGTGTCGGTGGTAACGCGCAGACCAGAGCGATGAAAAAAATCGCGGGGCGATTGCGTGTGGATCTGGCGCAATACCGCGAGTTGGCAGCGTTCGCACAATTATCGAGCGATCTCGATAAAGTGACGAAGTCGCAGATCGATCGTGGCCAACGCATGGTCGAGTTGCTCAAGCAGCCGCAGTACGCGCCGATGCCCGTAGAAGAACAAACGATGGGGATCTGGGTCGCAACGAATGGCCACCTAGATGAGATACCCGTGGACGCGGTTCGCCGGTATGAGAGCGAGTTCATCGCGTTCATTCGCAACAAATACCCGCGAGTCGTCAAGACGCTTCGCGAACGGAAGGAACTCAACGACGAAGTGGTGTCAGGCTTGAAGAAAGCCGCGGACGAATTCAATTCGCTGTTCTCAGCCAAGTAATTCCACATGCCGTCAACCCGTGATATTCGTCGCCGCATTCGGGGTGTGAAGAACATCGAGCAGATCACACGCGCGATGAACATGATTGCCTCCGCCCGACTGCGACGTGCGCAGGCGAAAGCCGAGTCGGCGCGGCCTTATGCGGAGCGGATCAGCGAGATTCTACAGGATGTTGAGGCGTCTTGCGCGAATGACCGGCATCCCTTGTTGGCGCAGCGACCGGTGACACGGATCGGTATGGTGGTGATCACCTCCGACCGGGGATTATGTGGGGCGTTCAATGCCATCATCATCCGCGAGGCGGAGGAGTTTTTGAGCAAACAAACCGCACAAGCCGGCCTGATCACAGTCGGGCGGAAGGGGCACGAGTATTTTGAGCGGCATGGCGCGACGATTGACCGGCAATTCCCGCAGCCCTCGCGCGAAGTGGCGCTGGAAGAATTCGGGGCGACCAGCAAGGCGGTGATGACCGGCTACCTTGAACGACGGTATGATCGTGTTTATCTGGCGTACGCACAATTCGTCAACGCGTTCAAATTTGTGCCAGTGGTGCAGCAGTTGCTGCCGCTGGAGAAGTTGACGGCAATGGAGAAACGCGTACGTGCGCTTTACCAATTTGAGCCGGCGGCTGAACTGCTTCTGGATGTGTTGCTGCCGCAGTACGTAGAGGTGTTGTTATACCGGGCCTTGGTGGAATCGCTGGCGAGCGAGCAGGCCGCGAGGGTGGTCGCCATGAATGCCGCCGCCGATGGCGCCGAGGAGATGATCGGATCATTGACCCGCAAATACAACCGTGCGCGGCAGGCGTCGATCACGAGACAGATTCTGGAGGTTATGTCCGGCGCGGAAGCATTGGAGCATGTACATTGAAAATTTAGATTCACCACGAAGGGTACGAAGTGAGCTTCGTGGCGAGAGATGAGTAAAGAACCATGACAACAAACGGACAGCGCAAAGGCAAGGTCGTACAGGTAATTGGGCCGGTGGTGGACATTGAGTTTTTCACCGAGGAACTGCCGCCCATCAACACCGCCATCACGATCGATGATCGCGCGCACGGCATCAGTCTGACGTGCGAAGTGGCCGAGCACCTCGGCGAACGCGTCGTCCGCTCGGTCGCGATGTCGGCCACACAAGGTCTGGTGCGCGGGATGGAGGCGTTGGACACCGGCGGCCCGATCACGATACCTGTCGGGCCAACAGCTTTGGGGCGCGTGTTCGATCTGCTCGGCAATCCAATTGATGGGAAGGGCGCGGTTGCTGCGAAACAGCGATTGCCGATTCACCGGTCGGCCCCGTCGTTTGAAGAGCAAGTGCCGGCGACCAAGCAATTTGAGACCGGTTTGAAATCCATTGACCTTCTGGCGCCGTTCGCAAAAGGCGGCAAGATCGGTTTCTTTGGCGGGGCAGGCGTGGGCAAGACGGTGCTGATTATGGAATTGATCCGCAATATCGCCAAGGAACACAGCGGGTACTCCGTGTTCGGCGGCGTTGGCGAGCGCACGCGTGAAGGAAACGACCTGTACCTTGAGATGACTGAGTCCGGCGTGCTCGGTAACACGGTGCTGGTTTTTGGCCAGATGAACGAGCCGCCGGGAGCGCGCCTGCGCGTGGGGCTAAGCGCGCTAACGCATGCCGAGTACTTCCGCGATTTTGAGGGCCGTGACGTGCTGCTGTTCATCGACAATATTTTTCGCTTCGTGCAAGCAGGCTCGGAAGTTTCCGCGCTGCTGGGCCGGATGCCCAGCGCAGTCGGCTACCAACCCACGTTGGGCACGGAAATGGGTGAACTGCAAGAGCGCATCACTTCAACGAAGCACGGTTCGATAACTTCAGTCCAGGCCGTGTACGTGCCGGCCGACGACATTACGGATCCGGCGCCGGCGACGACATTCACACACCTCGATGGCGCGGTCGTTCTCTCACGTCAGATCATGGAACTCGGCATTTATCCTGCAGTTGATCCTCTGGCATCCACATCGCGGATTCTCGATCCGTTGGTGGTGGGTGAGGAACATTACAAAGTGGCGCGCGGCATCCAGCAGGTTTTGCAGCGGTACAAGGATCTGCAGGACATCATCGCCATCCTCGGGATGGAAGAGTTGAGCGAGGATGATAAACTATCTGTGGCGCGGGCGCGCAAGATTCAGCGGTTCCTGTCGCAACCGAACTTCGTGGCTGAACAGTTTACCGGTATCCCCGGGAAGTACATCCGTGTCGCCGACACAGTGCGCAGTTTCAAGGAAATCCTCGATGGCAAGTGCGACGATTTGCCAGAGCAGGCGTTTTATATGGTCGGCGGGATCGAGGAGGCGCGTGATAAGGCCGAGAAGATGAAAACGGCCTGAGCTTGAGCTGGCCATGAGCGACAAAACCTTTCAGTTTGAAATCCTGACGTTGCAGAGACCGCTTCCGCGACAAACAGTGCGGTTTGTCGTTGCGCCGGGACAGGAGGGCGTCTTCGAGATTCTGCCCGACCACGCGCCGTTCGTGTTCGCGCTTAGACCGGGTGCGCTAAGGATTCACACGCCGGACGGCAAGGATAGCAACGTTGCTGTCGGCAGCGGGTTTCTCGTTGTACAGAAGGCGCGGACGACGGTGTTGGCGCGTAGCGCGGAGCGGCCAGAGGAAATTGATGTGAAACGTGCGCGACAGGCGAAGGAGCGTGCAGAAGAACGCCTGCAATCGCGGGCGTCTGAGATTGACGTGGCGCGAGCGAAAGCGGCTTTGCAGCGGGCGCTTGCTCGATTGGAAGTCGCGGGGTATTTTCGGGGGAAGAAATAAGTGAAGCATTTCAGAGGTAAAACGCGATGAGTCTCGAAGCGCGCATCGCCGCTCACGTTCACGCGTGGGAACAAACCCGTCAGTCGGGTAAACCACGTCCGCCGGAGACGCTGCCGTTCATCACCATCTCGCGCGAGTTCGGTTGTAACGCCACCGAAGTTGCGCTGCAACTCGTTGAACTTCTCAATGAACGCTGCAAACCCGCTCATCTTTGGGTCGCGTACGACAGGGAGCTGCTCGACAAAGTCGCCTCTGAATTGCGTTTGCGCCGCGATCTGATGGACACGCTCGATGAGCGCCGCCGCGACGAGATGAGCGAGTTGTTCGAAACGATTCTGAACCAGAGAATGGACGATGCGCTTGTGTTGCGCAAACTGGCGGAAGTCATTCGCTCGCTGGCTGTGCACGGACATTCCGTGCTCATCGGGCGCGGGAGTCATCTGCTCACACAGGACCTGAAGACCGGCACGCACGTGGGGTTAGTTGCCCCGCGCGATTTCCGGATTCACGCTTTCGCACAGCGATTCGATCTTCCACCAAAAGAGGCGGCACAACAGGTCGCCAATGGCGAGAAAGAGCGGCAGCGGTATCTCCAAACCATCTGCGTCCGAGATCCATCGCGTTCGAGCTACTACGATTTAATCATCGACCGCTCACGATTCAACACGGTTCAGATCGCCGAAATCGTCTACCTGGCGTTGCGGCAGCGGTTTGGTGACCAGCTCGCATGCGCCTGACCGGTGCCGCGAGTCACGGCTTCTTCCAGTACGTCTCGCGGATTCCCCGTATGTGATTGGCCCAGCGCGCGAGCACGAACAATGTGTCGCCCAACCGGTTCAGATACGGCAATACACTGTCGCCTGTTTTTTCCGAGCGAGCCAGTCCCGATCCCATCGGGGCCAGCCGCACACAACAACGTTCCGCGCGCCGGCAAATGGTACGAGCAAGATGCAGAGCTCCGGCAGTCCTGCAACCGGCCGGCAAAACGAATTCCTGCAGCGGCCCGAGCGTGGCGTTCAACTCATGCATCAACTTCTCCAACGCTACGACCTGTTTTGAGCAGATCCGAGGCGTGCCATTTCGGAAATCCTTCTGCAGAGTCGCTAATTCAGCGCCGAGACTCAGTAAATCGTTTTGTATACCGGCCAGCACGGTGTCTAGTTTCCGGCTTGCCGCCTTGCGTCGGCACGGCTCAGACAAGCCGACCGCTCGCGCCAAGCCGATCGCTGAATTCAATTCTTCGACAGTGCCGCACGCCCAAAGTTGCACCGCATCCTTGCTCAATCGTTGTCCACCGACCAGCCCGGTCTCGCCGGTGTCACCAGTTCTCGTGTAGATTTTCGTCAGTCGTGGCATGGCTTAACACTTTTGAAACTTTGCCGGGATCAAACAGATGAACTGGAACGGAGTCTCGCCTGCGTTCGTGAATTGGTGGCGTTCGTCCGCTGGGATGAACAACACATCGCCCGGCTTCAACGGCACAGCAACGCCCGCCCGCCAGACCGTGCCGCGACCTTCTAGGACGAAAACCTCATGCTCGTATGGGTGTTGATGCAGTGGCGTGTGCCCTCCCGGCGCGATCTCGAACACGCGCATCGCAAAGTTTGGCGCACCGTCCCGGGGCGTCACGGCAAGGCGTACTTTGCAGCCCTGCGCGCCATCCATCTCGACTTTTTCAGACAAAATTTCTTTCAAGCTGGCAATTTTCATCTGCTAATCCTGTTCACTCGCCCATCACTTTGACGATCACACGTTTCCGGCGCTGGCCGTCAAACTCGCAGTAAAACACCTGTTGCCACGGACCAAGGTCGAGCTTGCCGTCAGTCACCGGCACAATGACTTGGTGATGGACGAGGATGTTCTTCAGATGGCTGTCGGCGTTCGATTCGCCTGTGTGATGGTGTTCGTAGTCGGCACGTTGCGGCGCGAGGTTTTCGAGCCACTTGTCGATGTCGCGCCAGATGCCCGGTTCATTGTCGTTGACCACTACACCTGCCGTGATGTGCATTGCTGAGACCAACACCATGCCATCGCGGATGCCGCTTTTCTTTACGGCCTCCTCGACTTTGTCCGTGATGCGGACGTACTCACGATGGTTCTTAGTGTTGAACCACAAGTATTCCGTGTGAAACTTCATGGCGCAGATTCTGCGAGCGGCCTCACGTGAAATCAACCTGAAAAAGCCACGCTTCGTGGTTGCCGCGGAAGTACAGTGTGCGGCGTGTCGTCAGACTCCGCTCCGTCCGACTCGGCTTCGTAGCAGAAAGTGGTTCTCGATTCCTCCAACGCTTGGTAAAATCGGTGTGTTGTGACTTTGGCTCAGGATTTGGTGTTGTTGCCGCGACCGCGACAATTGTCAGTGGAGCGCGGCGCGTTCGCGCTAACTGACGGGTTACGAATCACCTTGCATGGCGATGACGCAGCGCTGTTGCCATTGGCGATGCGTCTGCAACAAGCCGTCTTGGATACGCAGCGGTTGCGGTGGTCGGTTGGTGCTAGTGATGCGCAATTCAAAGTTGTGGTCGCGCTTGATCCACAAGCCGACATCCCGGCCCAGGGCTATCGGCTGGAAGTCACGCCCGCCCGCATTCAACTCCTTGCCAGTGACGCCGTGGGAGTATTCTACGGCCTGACAACACTGCGGCAGATGTTGCGGCAGTGCGTCAGCGCGTTGCCGGCCTGTCTTGTGGACGATTATCCCGATTTCACCACGCGCGGCGTGATGCTCGATATCAGCCGCGACAAGGTGCCGACGCTCGACACCGTGATCACGCTGGCCGATTTACTCGCCGAGTGGAAGATCAATCATCTCGAACTTTACATGGAACACACGTTCGCCTACCGCAAACACGCCGATGTTTGGGCGCAAGCATCGCCGTTCACTGGCGAAGAAATCTTGCGGCTAGATGCAGCCTGCCGCGAACGGTTTATCGAGTTGGTGCCGAACCAGAACTCGTTCGGACACCTGCACCGTTGGTTGGAACTGCCCCGGTACCGGCCGCTGGCAGAATGCCCGGACGGTTTTGAACGGCCGGATAACAAGCGCCACAACGGCCCATTTAGTTTGTGTCCGACTGATCCGCGGTGCCTCGACTTGCTCGACGAGCTTTATGCGGAGTTGCTCCCGAATTTCACGAGCAAAAAGTTCAACGTCGGTTGCGACGAGACGATCGATCTCGGCAAGGGTCGGAGCCGAGGAGAATGCGTGAGCCGTGGCGTAGGGCGCGTTTATCTGGATTTCCTGTTGAAAGTCCACGAACTGGTTCGGAAACATGGACGGACAATGCATTTTTGGGGCGATATCGTGCACGAGCATCCAGAATTGCTCGCCGAAGTGCCGCGCGATACGGTCGTGCTCGAATGGGGCTACGAAGCTGACCACAAATTCGATGAACGATGCGCGACTTTGGCGGACACGAACATTCCTTTCTATGTCTGTCCGGGGACATCGTCGTGGAATAGCATAGCAGGCCGTACCGAGAACTGTCTCGCCAACCTTCACAGCGCCGCCGTCAACGGCCTCAAGCATGGTGCTTCAGGCTTCCTCATCACCGATTGGGGCGATAACGGTCATTGGCAGTACTTGCCAATCAGTTATACCGGTTTCGCTGCGGGCGCCGGCCTGTCATGGTGCGTTGAAACGAATGCCGAGGCGAATCTCATTGCCGCGCTCGACCTGCATTGTTTCCGTGATTCCGCACACGTGATGGGCAAACTCGCCTGCGACCTCGGCAACGCCTATTTGCATGTCGGCCATCAAATGAAGAACGCCAGCGCGTTGTTTTGGCTATTAAAACATCCGCGGACCGATGACCTGTTCAACGCTGTCACCGAGAACGGTCTCAAAACCGCGCGTGAATACATCCAGTCGGTCGTCGCGCCGCTCGGTCGGGCACACTTGGATCGCAACGACGCTGCGCTTGTGCAATCGGAGTTCTCCAACGCGGCACGGTTTCTGTTGCACGCCTGCAACCGCGCGATCGCCATCCGCAATGGCAGCATCGAGGCCGCGAAGACGCGCGAGCCGCTTGCTGCGGAGATGCGTCAATTACTCGGCAGTCACCGTCAACTTTGGCTCGCTCGCAACCGCGTCGGCGGCCTTGATGACAGCACCCGCCCGCTAGAAGAACGGCTTCGTGAATATATAGCGTGAGTTTTAAATGAACGACTGCTATAAGTCGGCAAGATCAGAGAATAGTTTGACGTGATCCCGGGTGGCTTATGACGGAAGTATTGCTAGGACTAATTCTGTTGGTATTGGCGTCGCTCCTGTCTCTAAAAACATATGAATTGTTCAACCTCACACTGTTTGAACAATTTACTAAGGCGAGCCGGTTTCTCCTTAAGGCCTTATTCTGGACGGCTATTGGTATAGGTGTAGTTGCAGGGATTATAACTGCGCTGTTGGACGTCCGCCGGTCTTGGTCAGAAGGATGGATTAGGTGGTTGATAGATAAATACCCCTCCGAGTGGCAGCGATTTGTGTATTTGTCTGTAGGAATTGTATTTTTATTCGCGGCAGCAGTGGCTCTAGGAGTGATGGCGGGGATTTGGAAATTGATAGAAGAAAGATTCCATCTGGAAGGACGCCGCATAGAGTTATTCAAAAAGGTAACACGCCTTCAACAAACCGAATTGTGGAAGAAAACCGCTCGCATTCTAAGGGTTACTATCTTTGTAGTCGTTGTGTTATTTGTACTGTGCTTGATTTTATGGTTTCTATTTTCAAGGTGATCGTGAAAGCGGCAACATCGCCTTTTCCCATGATACGTAGCTGCTAGGAAGCGGGGTCACATCTAACTGCCCATCATTTTGGGATTTGGATGGGGTTTTGGATGAAAGTGTGCTGATTCTGCTCGACGGCAACACGGGTGTGGTAGTAGATAAGAGCCATGTGGAGGTGGGCGTTTCCATGACAAAGAAAGCGTTGGGTCGGGGACTGGATGCGCTGATCGGCAGCGGTTTTGTGCGAAGTGTGGCGGTCGAAGCGCCGCGCGTGGAAGCGCCGGTGCAACCTCTGCCTTCTCCCATGTCTCCGCCGGTCGCGGCAATATCCCATCCAGCCGTGACCGTTCCAAGTGTCGCGAAAATTCCTGCGGGCGGGGATGTCCGGCACCTGCCGGTTGCCAGTATTGCCCCGAACCGGTTGCAACCACGGACGCGATTCGATGCTGAACAACTGCGCGAGTTGGCCAACTCGATCAAGCAACGCGGTGTGATTCAGCCCGTGCTTGTGCGCGCAACCGGTCCTGACAAGTACGAGTTGATTGCCGGGGAACGGCGCTGGCGCGCGGCGCGTGATGTGGGACTTTCAACAATTCCCGCCATCGTGCACGCAGTCAACGACGAAGGCGCGCTGGAGATCGCGTTGATCGAGAACTTGCAGCGTGATGATCTCAACCCGATTGAACAGGCTAAGGCGTACAAGCAGTTGACAATGAAATTTGGGCTGACGCAGGAGGCCATTGCCGAGAAGGTCGGACGCGGCCGCGTCGCGGTAGCCAATGCCATGCGGTTGTTGGAACTTCCATCCGAAGTGCAGTCGTGGGTGGCGAGCAGCCAGCTCAGCGTTGGTCACGCGAAGGCGATTTTGGGTCTGAGCATTGCCGAGGAACAACGCTTGGTGGCTGAGCGCGTGTTGCGGCAGAACCTGTCGGTGCGCGAAACGGAGCAATTGGTTGAACAACTCAAGGGCGATGCGAAAGTGCGCGCACAAGTGCTGGGCGGCAAGTCGAAACCCTCGCACATCCTCGCCATCGAAGAGAAATTGCGGCGAAAACTCGGCACACAAGTCAATGTCCACCACGGCAAGAAGAAGGGACGCATTGTCGTGGAGTACGTTGGCAACGATGAATTGGCGCGCCTGCTCGAACTGTTGGGCGTGGATGATCTGTAACGCAGAAGATTGCAGCAACGCTCTCGAGCGCCATGATCGACGGTGACCAGCAAACGCGGGCCAAACGCTACGAAGCCATCCACAACGTCGTCTCCCTTATCGAAATCTGCCTGACGATCCTCTTGCTGCTTGCGTTTCTTCTGTCCGGCTCATCGCGTTGGTTGGCGGGCTGGTCGCGTGGCGTCGTGGCGAATCCGTGGCTGCATGTGGCGATTTACGCGGTGGTGGTGGTGGCTGTGGCGAAGTTGCTGTTTCTGCCGCTTGATTTCTACG
>CAIKBP010000060.1 GCA_903825695.1 uncultured Verrucomicrobiota bacterium | reverse complement strand
TGGATGGGCGCCAGCTGCCACCTAGCGCGATCATCGCGGTCTGGATGCCCTTTCTACTACTGCTTTTGCTGACCGGAATCTTCGGCACGCTTCTGGCGGTTCGTCGCTCCCGTATCGCGTTGCGGTGGCGGTTGCCGGGCTTCAGAGAAGCCAACCTTTCGCGCGTTGCGTCGGCGATTGCAGTTATGCTTCGCGGGGGCTGCACGTTGCCAGAGGCGCTGGCGCTGGTGGAGCAAATGGAGACTGGATCGCCGGCCGCTGCTGAAGTGAAAGCGTGGCGGCAATGGTTGGCCACCGGCGGTGGCAGGTTACCGGCCCCGGCAACGACCAACCGGGTGTTCCCGCCGCTATTTCTATGGTTGGTTGCCAGCGCCGGAGAAGAAGTAGCCGCCGGTTTTCAGCGGGCGGCGGAGATCTATCGGGCACGCGCAAACCACCAGATTGAAATGATGTTGTATGCGGCCTTGCCCGTGGCGGTGGTGCTATTGGGAAGCTTGATTCTGATCGAGCTGAGGGGCGTTTTTTTGCCATTGGTGAAATTGATTTCAGCAATGAGCAGTTATTAATGGCGATAAACGAAATGGAAAACAGCGAAATTATTCTGCGCGTTATCCTGACGATGTTTCTGATGCTGGCAGGCATCACGCTGATGACGGCAACATGTTACGTGGTTTACTTTCTGTTCAGTCTGCCCTTGCGGCGCCAAGAGCGTGCGCGCCTGTTCCTAGATCTACTAGAGACCGGTTTGGTGCAGGGGCACAGCACGGAAACCACAATCGTGGAAATAGCCAAATCCCGTGATATGACGCTCGGCTACCGTTTTCATCTGCTGGCGGCTCATCTGGAAACGGGATTGCGATTGTCCGAAGCGTTGAAAAAGGTTCCGGGTCTTTTGTCGCCGCAACTGGCGGCGATGCTGGCGGTCGGCGATAAGGTCGGCGATATCCGGAAAGTCATACCTGCCTGCCGTAGAGCGTTGACCAGTGGTTCGTCGAAAGTCACCAGCGCCGTAAACTACCTTCTCCTGCTTATCGTGCTGGCGAACCCCGCCGTTGCTATTATATGGCCATTCCTCATCGTCACGATCGTGCCGAAGTTTCAGGAGATCACGCGCGAACTTACACACGGATCGTTACCACCACTTCTCCGCTTTCTATTAGCGCACAGCACGTTGGTAATTATCGTCCAGCTCGCCTTGACAGGTATTATTTGGCTTGCCGTGCTGATCTATCTTTGCGGGCCGAAAGGAATCCGGTGGCTGGCACCAGTTTTGAAGCCGGTAATCGACGCAGTCAATTACCGGTTGCCATGGCAGCGGAAGCGGTTGGAACGGGATTTTTCGGCGATGCTTGCGATCCTGTTGGATACCGAGGTGCCCGAGGAACAGGCGGTGACGCTCGCGGCACAGAGCACTGACAACCGGGTCTTCATTCGCCGGGGCGAGCGGCTGGCGCAGCAATTGCGCGAAGGTGTGGCGCTCACCGAAGCTGTGCAAGCGATTGACGACACCGGTGAGTTTCGCTGGCGGCTTACGAACGCGGCGCACGGTCACAGCGGATTCATGGCGGCGTTGTCGGGCTGGCACGATGCGTTGGACGCCAAAGCCTATCAACTGGAGCAAGCCGCCTCGCAGGTCATCACGACCGGTTTGGTCATCGTCAACGGTTGCATCGTGGGTTTGATCGCAGCAGGCGTATTTCAGGTGCTCACTTCGATTACGCGGGAGGCCGCACTATGGTGAGACACACACAGGGCAAGCAAGGCAGCCTGATGATCGAGTTAGTGGTGGCGCTCGGTATTCTCACGGCTACGGTGATTCCCTTGGCGTATTCGTTTGTCCAAGAACAGCATTTGTGTCGGGTCTATTACTGGCGTGCTGTGGCGATGGAAATCGTGGATGGTGAAATGGATACGTTGGTCGCAGGCGAATGGCGCAGTTTCAGGGAAGGCACTCATCCCTATGCGGTGACGGCTGGTGCGGCGAAGAACCTGCCGCCCAGCAAGTTTGTTTTGAGCGTGCGCGGGCCGCAGTTGCGGCTGGAGTGGCGGCCGGACGGTCCCCGCAATGAGGCTCCAGTCGTACGGGAGGCAGTGGGGCGATGAAACGACGCGGCGGATACATGCTGATCGAGTGCCTCGTGTACATTACGGTGCTGGCCGTGGTGTTGGACCTCGCCTACGGGGCGTATTATCGCTGCCAACTCAACTCGGTCAATCTGCGCCGCAATGCCGAGGACATCGTCATCACGGTGCGCGCCGGCGAGCGTTGGCGCGCGAACATCCGCGTGGCCACAGCGCCACCAAAGCTGGAGGGCAATAAACTCGTGGTTCCGCAGGCAACCGGTGAGGTCGTGTATGAATTTGTGGACAACACGATGTGGCGCCAAGACGGCACGGCCCGCATCGCGGTGCTACGGCGATTGCGGGCATCCACCATGCAAGCCGACATGCGATCACGGGGCACAAGCTGGCGTTGGGAAGTCGAGTTGATGGCAGAGAAAAAGACCCCGCGCTTCAGACCGCTGTTCACCTTCACTGCCGTGGCAGGAGGCAACCGATGAATCGGGAACGCGGTAGCGCGACACTTGTGGTTATGACGTTTCTGGTGATTCTCTCGGCCATCGTCATCGCCAACGCAGTCGCCGTGCATCAACTCGGCAAGGAACTGCGTCTCATCGACAAACAGCAACAGAAGAAGTTTCAGTCCCGAACACCATGAATAAAATCCGCGTGATAGAACAATCAGTGGGTTGTCAGTCGTTTGGGGCCTGGAGCTTGGTGCCAGTGATCGGGGTTGGCTTTGCCATTGCGGCGATGCGTCGCTACTGGCGCGTTCGCGCCGAGGTCGGCGACGGGTGGAACCCCGCACGGCCGCAGTTGATTCGCGGCGCCATCCTCGCGTGGACGGGTGTGATCGTCACTTTGGCAACCATTACATTTGTGGCGCTGCTGATTGGGCTCACACCTTAGAGTGCCTAACAAAACTCAGTTCCATGAAAGTTTTGAGCCCATGGGAACGGTTTGTAACCGCGACCGGTCACGCTTAGAAAGCGCTCCTACAACAGATCGGCGTCGCAATTCAGTGGTTTTGTTAGCGGCTCTTAGGCCGCATCTTTAGATTGCTTCTTGCAAACAACGGCGCGCGTCACTTCTCGGATTTCTTTTCCACCTCGCGCCGCGACCTGACGACCTCGTCCACCAGTCCGTAATCACGCGCTTCGGCTGCCGACATGAAGAAATCGCGGTCGGTGTCCTTGGCGATGGCTTCGACGGCCTTGCCCGTGTGCAACGCCAGAATCTCGTTGAGTCGCTCGCGCAGCCGCAGGATTTCCTTGGCTTGGATGCTGATGTCCGACGCCTGACCTTGCACGCCGCCCCACGGTTGATGGATCAGAATGCGGGCGTTTGGCAGCGCAAAGCGTTTACCTTTCGTGCCCGCGGCGAGCAATACCGCGCCCATGCTGGAAGCCTGGCCGACGCAGTAGGTCTTTACGTCGCATTTGACGAACTGCATTGTGTCGTAGATCGCCAAGCCCGATGTGACTGAGCCGCCCGGGGAGTTGATGTAAAGCTCGATGTCCTTGGCGGCGTCCTCCGACTGAAGATGCAGCATCTGCGCAATAACCACGTTCGCCACGTTGTCGTCAACCGGTGTGCCGACAAATATGATCCGGTCCTTGAGCAGGCGCGAGTAAATGTCGTAACCGCGCTCGCCGCGACTGGTTTGTTCGACCACCATCGGAACGAGAATTTGCGATTTCTCCATGACCTCAGCCCTCCATCACGGACCCGACCTTACCATTGCCAAGCAGGAAATCAAGGGTCTTACTCACTCGGATTTGCTCCTCGATCTCGGCCAGCCCGTCCTTCTCAACCAGTTGTGCTTTCAGATGTTCGGGCGTCACCCGACACTGTTGTGCGAGTTGCGCAATGCGTTCCTCAACTTCTTTCTTCTCGACCTTGATCTGTTCCGCATCGGCGATGGCCGATAGGACGAACGATGCGCGGAGGCGATCCTTGGCGCTCTGCGTGGCAAAACCAAAGATCTCGTCCTTCCGCTTTTCGAGTTCCTCCTTGGTAACGCCGCGCATGGTGTTCTCCCGCACCATGTCGTAAATGATGCTGCGTGTTTCCGCCGCCACAAGCGACTCTGGCAGGTCAAACGGCGTCCGGGCCAGCAGTTGGTCTACAATCTGTTTGCGCATGTCGGCGCGCGTTTCGTTTTCCTTTTCCGCCGTGATTCCATCGCTGACTTGCCCCTTGAGCTTTTCGAGGTTTTCCGCGCCAAGCTTCGTGGCAAATTCGTTATTCAGTTCTGGCAGTTTCCGCTCTTTGATCGCCGTCACGTCCACGAAGTACGTTGCTTTCTTGCCGACGAGCTTTTTCACGGGAAAATCGGATTTGAAATCCACCAGCACCTGCCGTTTCTCGCCGACTTGCGCGCCCAAGAGCTGGTCGCAGAAACCCGGCAGGAACGACTCCGACTGCACCAATACCCAAAAATCCTTCCGTTCTGCGATTGTCTTGGCGTTCGGCGCCAGTTCCGTCAACGGCTTGCCGTCGGCGACGGCGCTGTAGTTGAGCACGGCGAAATCGCCCGTTTGCAGCCCGCGACCCGTCACATCCACGAAATTGGCCTGCTGCTCCTGCAAATGTGCCAGTGTGTGTTGTACGTCTTCGTCTTTGACCGGCGATTCCTTCCGCTTCACCGCGATGCCTTTGTACTCCGGCAGAGCGAACTCCGGCACCGTGTCCACCGCCGTCACAAACACCAGCGGTTTGCCAGGCGCGTACTCTACGGACTGGACTTCCGGGTAACCCACCACGCGCAGTTTTTGCTGGTTCAATGCTTCTCGATAGCCTTCGTGGATCAGCCGTTTCTGCAATTCC
>CAIKBP010000059.1 GCA_903825695.1 uncultured Verrucomicrobiota bacterium | reverse complement strand
TGGTGCAGTAGCCAAGCGGATTCTCAAGGATCGCGGGATCGAAGTCACAGGCTACGTGAAGGAAGCTGCCGGGGTGCGCATGCCCGATCTGCCCATTGAGAAGATCCGTCCCAAAGTTGCTGCCTATAAGGAAATGCGTCGTAAGCATGACCCGGTTTATGCAGAACTGTTCGGCTCGGGCCGCCTCAAACACGACATGCGTTTCCTACAGAAAATGGCCGTACTGGCCGAGTTCGAGAAGGAAGTGCCCCAGGTCGCCAAGAAGATGATTCACTGGGACGAAGACGCCATCCGCAAGGAATTCGGCATCCATCCAAAACTGAATTGCCCGCACCTCGAAACCGCCGACGCGATGTACGAACGGATCATGAAGATCACCGAGTCTGGCGATTCCAGCGGCGGTTTGGTCGAGGTTGTGGCGACAGGACTGCCGGTCGGCATGGGCGAACCGGTATTCCGCAAGCTCGATGGTGAACTGGGTCGGATGCTCAGCATAGGGGCCGTCAAGGCTGTCGAAGTTGGCACTGGGCTTTCGGTGAAAGACATGACCGGCTCCCAATGCAACGACCAGATGGATGTGAAGAACGGCAAAGTGACGTTCCGCTCGAACAACGCCGGCGGCATCACGGGTGGTTTGACGACCGGTCAACCGATTGTCGTCCGTTTGACCGTCAAACCAACCCCGACCATCGCCAAACCACAGCACACGATTGACAAGGTTTCGCTGGAGAACAAGGAACTGGCTGCCGTCACCCGCCGCGATCCGACCATCGTGCCGCGCATCTGGCCCGTCGCAGAAGCGTTCACCGCGATCCTGTTGCTCGACCACTACATGCAACATGTCGCTTTCCAAGCGATGGCGAAGAAGTAACCGGATGGTGCGCCGGTGACGTTGGCCGCTGACATCAAACAGCGCGCCCGTGAATTGGGTTTCGACCTCGTCGGTATCACCGGGGCGGAACCGCCCCCGCACGCCACGCAGTTCCGGGAATGGCTCGCCAGCGGTTTTCAAGGCGGGATGGATTATCTTGCGCGGAATGCCGACAAACGCTCGGTGCCAACAAAAGTGCTGCGCGATGCGCGGTCGATCATCGTGGTGGCGATGAACTACAATAGCGTCGCGGGCGCCCACGCGAACGGGAATGCCAACATCTCCCAGTACGCATGGGGCAAGCGCGACTATCACAACGTGCTGGGCGAGAAACTGGACCAACTCGCCACGTTCATCGTCGAACTCGGCGGCAAGGCGAAATGGTGCATCGATACCGCCCCTCTACTCGAACGCGATCTCGCCCAGCGCGCCGGCATAGGATTTGTCGGCAAGCACACCAACCTAATCAGTCGTTCTCTTGGCAACTGGTTGTTCCTCGGCGAGGTGCTGACGAATCTGGAATTGCCGGTTGACCCGCCCGAACGTTCGCACTGCGGCAACTGCTATCGCTGTCTCGACGCCTGTCCAACGGGTGCTCTCGTAGCGCCGTATCGGCTCGATGCCCGACGGTGCATCAGCTACCTGACAATCGAACTTAAAGGCGCGATACCGGTGGAACTGAGATCGGTGATCGGCGATCGGGTATTTGGCTGTGACGACTGTCTCGCCGTTTGTCCGTGGAACCGGTTCGCAAAAATGTCACCCGCGAAAGAATTCCGTCGTCGCACATTACCGCCCCTGACCGAGTTCTTATCGTGGGACGAGCAGAAGTTCTGTGACTTCTTTCGTGAGGCGCCAATTCTCCGGGTCAAACGCGGAGGTTTTCTCCGCAATGTTTGCGTTGTTCTCGGCAACACTGGTAATCAATCAGCCTTGCCGTTGTTGGAACGCGCTAGGCACGATCCGGAGCCGCTCATCAACGAGCATGCCGCATGGGCGATAGCACAAATCCGCGAACGTCGTAAGGGGCAACCACCATGCTGATTCTTTTTACTGCCACAATCTTCTTGGGGGCACTGTTGTTGTTTTTGGTGCAACCGATGTTTGCGCGGATGGTGCTGCCGTTACTCGGCGGCTCTCCTGCGGTGTGGAACACGGCGATGGTGTTCTACCAGGCCGCGCTGCTGGCGGGTTATGCGTATGCCCACTTCACTACACGGTGGTTTGGTGTGCGCCGGCAGGCAGCGTTACACCTCGTGGTCTTACTCGTACCGCTGCTCGCGCTGCCGATCGGTCTGCCGCACGGGTGGACGCCGCCGACAACCTCAAATCCGGTTTGGTGGTTGCTGGCGGTGTTGACCGTATCGGTTGGCCTGCCGTTCTTTGTCGTGTCGGCCACCAGTCCATTGCTTCAACGCTGGTTTTCGATCAGCGGGCATCGGTGGGCGCCCGATCCGTACTTCCTCTATGCCGCAAGCAATCTCGGCAGTCTGCTGGCGTTAGTGAGCTATCCCGTATTGATCGAGCCATGGCTCCGCCTTGGTCAGCAAAGCCAGTGGTGGTCGGTCGGTTACGGCACGCTGGTAGTATTGACAGTGATTTGTGGCGCATGGACCAGACACGCCGCGGGAAACGTCAGCGATGCCGAGACAGACACGATGCAGAACGATGACGTACAAATCACTGTGCGACGGCGAGTGCGGTGGGTACTGCTTTCGTTGGTGCCATGCAGCCTGATGTTGAGCGTAACTACATACATCACCAGCGAGATTGCGCCGATCCCATTGCTGTGGGTGATTCCATTGGCGATTTATCTGTTGGCGTTCATTCTCGTTTTTGCCAAGCGGCGGCTGCTGCCCCATCGCTGGATGGTGCGCGCGTTGCCGTTTTTAGTGACGGCGTTGGTCGTCACGCTGCTCGCGAACCTTCTGCGACCAATCGGTTTGTTAATCGGGCTACATCTGGCCTGTTTGTTCATCGTGTCGATGGTTTGCCTTGGCGAACTGGCCGATGATCGACCGGCAGTGAAGCATTTGACGGCATTTTACTTATGGTCGTCCGCCGGCGGCGTGTTGGGAGGGATGTTCAATGCCCTGCTGGCGCCAGTGATTTTCTCGACGGTCGCGGAGTACCCATTGACGCTGATATTGGCGTGTCTGTTGACGCCAAGTTTGATGGCGATGCCGTCGACGCGGCGGCAGCGGATCCTCGATTTCGCACTCCCGCTGGTGATCGGGTTGTTCACGCTGAACATTCTGCGTTTGTTGACTGGCGCGACAATTTGGTCCTTTCCTTTCATAAAGGTGCTGATGTATGGCGCGCCGACAGCCTTGTGCCTTGCTTTTATGCGGCGACCGCTGCGATTTGCACTGGGCTTGGGCGGTGTGTTTCTGGCTTGCTCCATGGCGCCGCATTATCAGGAACGGATTTTGTATCTGGAGCGCAGTTTTTTCGGCATCAACAGCGTAAGTCTGGATCCAGCAGGCAAGTATCATTGGCTAACGCATGGAAACACGATTCATGGCATCCAATATGTCGACCCCTTACGTCGCGACGAGCCATTGGGATATTACACGAGGTCGGGACCGTTCGGGCAAGCGTTTGCTGCGCTCAGTGATTCAGTGAAACAGCGGGTGGGAGTGATCGGGTTGGGAGCGGGAGGATTGGCCTGTTATGGCAATCGCGGCGAGAATTGGACATTCTACGAGATCGATCCTGTCGTGGAACGAATTGCCCGCGACCGGCGCTTATTCACATTCCTCAAAGATTGCCCAGCAGACATCAAGGTCGTGCTTGGTGACGCGCGGTTATCCTTACAAAAGGCGAATGATGGACAGTTTGGGATACTGGTTCTGGATGCGTATACTTCAGACACAATTCCTCTGCACCTGATCACGCGGGAAGCTCTGGCGCTTTACCTGCGCAAACTCGAGCCGAATGGCGTATTAGCCTTCCATATTTCGAACCGTCACTTGCGCCTGGAGCGAGTCCTCGGTGCACTCGCACAAGACGCCGGCTTGGTCTGTCTTGCACAAAGTGAAAACTTGCCCGGTGTTGCGGCAACCGGCAAACTCGGCTCCAAATGGGTGATCATGGCGCGCGACCCGGCCTCGCTCGGTAAATTAATGCGCGATCCACGATGGCTTCAACCGCCGCTGCACCTGAAATCGAGGTTATGGACCGACGACGACACCAGCGTGTTCAGCGTTTTCGTCTGGCGGTGACGATGCGCCGGTCAGGATTTCTTTCGCCGGTTGGTGGAACTCGCATTTGAACGCGCAGCGATGTGTCAACGCGCCGCCAGCAAACACGCATGGGATTCAAGTGATGGCTTTCTCGGTCTGCACATCGAAAAAGTGGCATTTGGTCATATCGAAAACCATGTCGAGGCGTTGGTTGACGCGGATGCGCTCGTGCCCCGTGACCCGCGCCATGAAAGCATGGCTGCCCGTCTTCAGGCTCAGGTAGGTTTCCGCCCCCATCGGTTCGACAACCTCGACGGTTGCCGACACGCAGTGGCCGGGATTTGGATTCGCAACCTGCCGCCGGTCGTTTACGTCTTCGGGCCGCAGACCGAACACAACGGGTTTGCCAATCCGACCGCCGACCCTGCCCGCCTGCGGCCCGTCGATCAGTATCGCGAGCGCCACATTCTTGTTTCCATCGGCCACTTTCTCGACGAACCAGAGTGCGTTCTGGCGTTGTTCGATGGAGCCCATGATGAAATTCATCGGCGGCGAACCGATGAAACCCGCGACGAACAGGTTGTGCGGTTGGTTGTAGAGTAAAATCGGATCGTCCACCTGTTGAACCACGCCATCCTTCATCACGACGATGCGGTCGCCCATCGTCATCGCCTCGACCTGATCGTGTGTCACGTAAATCATTGTCGAGTGCAGTTGCTGGTGCAGCTTGTTGATCTCGGCGCGCATCTGGACGCGCATCTTCGCGTCGAGATTGGAAAGCGGTTCGTCAAACAGGAACGCCTTGGGCTTGCGAACGATAGCGCGGCCGACAGCGATGCGCTGGCGTTGGCCGCCGGAAAGTTCCTTGGGTTTGCGCCGGAGTTGTTCGTCGGTGATACCGAGAACCTGCGCAGCTTCGCGAACGCGTGCGTCTATATCGACCTTCGGGTATTTACGAAGCATGAGACCGAAGGCCATGTTCTTGTAGGCTGTCATATGCGGGTACAACGCGTAATTCTGGAACACCATGGCGATGTCGCGGTCTTTCGGCGGCACATCGTTAACGCGTCGGCCGTCGATGTAGATGTTGCCACTGGTGATTTCTTCCAAGCCCGCAATCATCCGCAACGCGGTGGTTTTGCCGCAGCCAGATGGGCCGACGAGAACCAGGAATTCCTTGTCCTGGATTTCGAGGCTGACGTTATCCAGGGCCTTGACGCCGCCCGGAAAAATCTTGGACACATTTTCCAAAACAACTTTTGCCACCGTAACACTCTTTGTTGAGATCGATTGCCAACGGTTCCTAACAGAGGCCAGCACCGCTGTCAAACCGGACATCAGTCTTCACGACGAGGAACGGAGGACGCTTAAAGAGTTTTGCCCTTTACTTGGACGCGACTGAGGTTATAGTGTTTGCGGGCTTCGCAGTGAGTCCCCAGAGGTTTATCCGATGGCTCAAGGTCCAGGATTACAGCAAGTTCAGCGGCTGTCATTGCAGCAGGTTTTGGCGCCGCAGATGCAACAGAGCTTGCATCTGTTGCAGGTGCCCACTCTTGAGCTGCGCACGCTCGTACAAGAGGAACTCCAACAGAACCCATTGCTTGAGGAATTGCCAAAGGACGAGCCTCGCTTGGAAGTTGAAGGCAACACCGATGGCGATTCGGCCTCAAAGGAGACGGAAGATCAGATCGATTTCAAGGAAGAGTTCGAGGTCCTGTCCAAGCTTGATGATGAATGGCGCGAGTATTTCGCCCAGACCAGCAGTTTCCGGTCATGGAGCCCGGAACAGGAGGAGCAACGGCAGCACTTCTTCGATTCGATTGCCGAGCAACAATCGTTGCAGCAGCATCTGATCGAACAGCTGAATTTCGCCGATGTTCCCGGTGATTTGCGCAAGCCCGCCGAGTTGATCATAGGCAACATCAACGACGACGGTTATCTGCTTACGCCGGTGGAGGAACTGGCGGTCAGCTCGGGCGTCCCGCTGGAGGAACTGCAGAAGGTGCTGGAGATCGTGCAGGGGTTTCACCCGGTCGGCGTCGGCGCGCGCAATTTGAAGGAATGCCTGCTGATCCAGTTGGACCGGCTCGGAAAATCAGAATCGATCGAGGCGGTCATTGTCCAACAGCACCTTGACGATATGGCGCGGAAACGATACGCAGAAATCGCACACGCCCACAATTTGTCGCCGGGACAGGTCCAGGGGATTGCCAATTTCATCTCGACGCTCGAGCCCAAGCCGGGCCGGATGTTCTCCACCGAGCAACAGCAGTATATTGCGCCCGACGTCGTGGTCCAGAAGGTCGGCGACGACTACGTGGTGATACTCAACAACGAGCAGATCCCGCATCTGCGAATCAGCAATGCCTACAGGGAGTTGATGGCGAAACAGGACAAGCTCGGCGATGCCAAGGATTACATTCGCGACAAGATTCGTGCAGGCAAGTTCCTCATCAAAAGCATTCATCAACGCCAGCAAACCATCTACAACATCGCCAAGATCATTGTCGAACACCAGCGCGAGTTCCTCGACAAAGGTCTTATGTTCCTCAAGCCGCTGACGATGGCGCAAGTGGCCGCAAAGGTGGGCGTACACGAAACGACCGTCAGCCGCGCCGTGGCCAATAAGTACATGCTGACGCCGCACGGTTTGTACGAGATGAAGTTCTTCTTCACGCCGGGCTTCGAAACCACGACAGGCACGGCCATGAGCAACACGAGCATCAAGGAGCAGATATCCCGTCTCATCGGCCGCGAAGACGCCGCCAAACCGTTGTCCGATCAGGAGATCGTTGCGATCCTGCACGAGCAAGGCATCCCAATCGCCCGGCGCACTGTCGCCAAGTACCGCACCGAGTTGAATATCCTGCCGTCCAATCTCCGCAAAAAATTCTAAGGTTTTCACGTGGAAGTGCCTGTGTTTGCGCCTGTTTTCCCAACAAGTTCCCCCGCTCAAACCCATAAACGCGCCGCCGGTTTATGACACACTTTGCAATTGCGTCGGCCGGAAAATCGGCTATAGTGACAGCGTTTTAAGGATGCAAAACCGAGTGTATAGAGAGTCGTGTAGCACACATTAAGAGTGG
>CAIKBP010000058.1 GCA_903825695.1 uncultured Verrucomicrobiota bacterium | reverse complement strand
GGCTTAAGGAGCCTCCCGGTCCAAGATCATGAGAGTATGGAAGCCGATGGTAGCGCCCCAGGCGTGGGCCAGAGCTTTCTTCACGTTTGGCAGCGGCGTGGACCCGATCGCGGTCTATGAGGTGCAGCAGATCATCGCTGAGTTAAAGCGGAAAGGGCTTGGCATTCTCGTTACGGACCACAACGTGCGCGAGACGCTATCGATAGTTGACCGCGCATATTTGATCTGCGAGGGCAAGGTCGAGAGAGAAGGCACGAGCCAGTTTTTGATCGACGACCCCAAGAGTCGCGAGTTGTACCTTGGACCGCGGTTTCGTATGTGACGTATGTTTTGATCCAGGAAGAGGGGATAGAAACATGGACATTACTGTGACAGGTCGGCACGTGGCTGCGACACCAGCCATCAAAGATTACGCAGCCAAGAAGGTGGAAAGCATCGGTATAGATTTTCCGCGCATCCTCAGCGCGCACTTTATTCTCGATGTAGAAAAATTCCGGCACATTGCCGAACTGGTGTTGCAGTGCGGCAACCACATCACCATCGAGGCGCGAGAAGTCAGCGAAGATTTGTATGCGTCGATCGACAAAGTCACCGATAAGGTGACGAGGCAATTGCGCAAGTACAAGACCCGCATGCAGAATCATCGTCCGCGAAAATTCGCGCCGCGGCACCTCGAAGAACATGTTTTGACGCATGATTTGGAGGCAGAAGACGGAACGACCCATGTTGTGCATACGGAACAGTTCCCGCTCAAACCGATGTACGTGGACGAAGCGGTACTCCAACTCGAACTCGTGGATCACCGTCAGTTTCTAGTCTTCCTAAACGCCGACTCCGAAAAGCTCAACGTGTTGTACCGACGGAAAAATGGTCAGTTCGGCCTAATCGAGCCATCTTTAGCCTGAGGAACCCGCACATGCCACAATCATCTGTACCCATCGTTACTGTCGAGCAGTTCTTTCTGAACCACGCCGACAAGTTGCAGATCCAACTGGTCGCGGGCGGTGCGGGCATTTCCAATCGGATTACCGAGGGCGCGGTGCACCGCCCCGGTCTGGCGCTGGCAGGGTCGTACAGGTATTTTGCATACAAACGCGTGCAGGTCATCGGCGCGGCTGAGTTCGCTTTCCTGAAATCCCTCGGCGAGACCGAGGCCACCAAACGCATCAGGCGGTTACTGAAGTCCAAGATTCCGTGTTTGGTATTCGCCCGTAACAACACCCCGCCGCCGCGCATGCAACAAATGGCGGATGAATACCGCGTGCCGCTTTTTAAAACCAAGATGATCACCGTGAAGTTCGTGAACGCGGCCACGATAGCGCTGGAATTGGACTTCGCGCCGCACGTCAGCGAGCACGGCTCGATGGTGGACATTCTTGGCATCGGCGTGCTCATACGGGGCGAAAGCGGCGTTGGCAAAAGCGAAGCGGTGCTGGCGCTTCTCGAACGTGGCTACAGTTTGGTGAGCGATGACGTCACCCGCGTTCGCCTGTTCGAGGGCCGTGAATTGATCGGCACATCGTCTGAAACCACCCGCTATCATATGGAGGTGCGCGGGCTTGGTATCATCAACGTACCGGCGGTGTTCGGTGTGGCCGCTGTCCGGCCCGAGAAACGCCTGGATCTGGTGGTGACGCTGATGGAATGGAGCAAGGTGGAGGAGGTGGATCGCATCGGCATCGATCAACATAGCTATACTATCCTCGGCATGGCGCTACCACACGTGTCCATTCCCGTCCTGCCGGGTCGCGATATAGGCCGGCTGATCGAAGTGGCTGCACTGGACCAAAAACTCAAAAGCCTGGGCCATAACGCAGCGCGTGAGTTCAACGAGCGGTTGATAGAGCGGATGCGGACGCCACAATCTTAGGACGCGGATCATGCTTCAACGTCGAAAACCGGAAGACAAGGCACCAGCGGCCACCGTGACCAGGGAAGTCACGGTAACCAATCAACTGGGCATCCATGCGCGGCCCGCAGCGGCATTCGTCAGGCTGGCCAACAAATTTGAGAGCGATATCATAATTGAAAAGGATGGCGAACAGGTCAATGGCAAGAGTATCATGGGTTTGCTGATGCTGGGCGCCGCGCATGGCTCCAGATTGAAGCTGATCGCAACGGGCCGCGACGCCGAGGCGGCCATCAAGAGCCTTGAGGAACTGTTTGCGAGCAAGTTTGGCGAGAACTGAAACGAATTTTGGGAATGAGTGAGCCAATCAAACAAGAACGTGTGTATTCAGGCATCGGTGTTTCGCCTGGCGTCGCGCGTGGGACGATCTTCGTTTACAACGTGGCTGAAGAAGTCGTCCCGAACTACGACATAACGCCGGAGCAGGTGCCGCAGGAGATCGCCCGGTTCGAGCAGGCCCTGATCGTAACGCACCAACAACTGCATGAGCTGCAGCAACGCATCGCCACGGGCATTGGCCCTGCCGCGCCGACCAGCATACTCGACGTCCACTTGTCCATCACGCAAGATCCCGCGCTCATAGAGCCAGTCATCACCCGTTTGAATCAGGAAAAAAAGAACGTCGAATTCATTTTCAACGAAGTGACGCGCAAGTACGTCAAGACGCTTGCGGAACTCCCCGATGAGTTCCTCCGAGAACGGGCGATGGACGTGCAGGACGTTACCCGCCGCATTCTGCGCAACCTTCTGGGGCGAGAAACCCGCACCCTGCATAATCTGCCCCTGAACACCATCATCATCGCCTACGACCTTTCGCCGTCGGACACCTCGTCGCTAGACCGCCAGCACATCGTGGGGTTTGCCACCGATGTTGGCAGTCACACTTCGCACACCGCGATCCTGGCACGTTCCATGAATCTACCTGCCATCGTGGGGCTGCGCGATGCGAGCCAGCATCTCCGCACCGGCGACATGGCGATTCTCGACGGTTACGGCGGGTCGCTCATCATCTTTCCCAGCGAGCAGACTTTTTCTATATATGGTGAATTGGAGGTCAAACACCACACCATCGAAGAGCGCCTCGCTGCCTTGCGTGACCAGCCCGCAGTCACTCTCGACGGACACCGAATCACCCTCGCCGGTAACATCGAGTCGCCCGATGACATACCCATGTTGAAAAAAGGTGGCGCTGAAGGCGTTGGCCTGTTTCGCACCGAGTTCCTCTATCTCAATCGCAAGGAGTTCCCAAACGAGCAGGAGCAATATGAGAAATACGTCCGTGTGGCCCACGATGTGAAACCGCACGCCGTCATCATCCGCACGCTCGACCTCGGCGGCGACAAGTTCCACAGCGCGGAAGAGGCGCCGACCGAGATTAATCCATTCCTCGGTTGTCGCGCCATCCGTTTCTGCCTTGCGCGTCCCGATATCTTCAAAACACAACTGCGCGCCATCCTCCGCGCCAGTGCGGAAGGTAACGTAAAGATCATGTATCCAATGATCAGCGGTGTGGCCGAACTCATACGCGCCAACGAAATCCTCGACGAAGTCATGGCCGATCTCCGCAGAGAAAAGATTTCGTTCGATGAGAATGTTCAGGTCGGGGCGATGTTAGAAGTGCCGTCAGCGGCCCTGACGGCGGAGACCATGGCCAATGAAGTGGACTTTTTCAGCATCGGCAGCAACGACCTCATTCAGTACACGATGGCAGTAGATCGCGTGAATGAGAAGGTCGCGAACCTGTATGAGCCGACCCATCCCGCCATCCTGCGGCTCATCCGCAACTGCGTCGAAGCTGCCCACAACAACAACATCTGGATCGGCGTGTGCGGCGAAATCGCCGGTGATCCGCTATATATCCCGTTGCTTGTCGGCATGGGTATTGATGAGCTCAGTCTCGCGCCTACAAGCTTGCCTCGTATCAAGGATGTAGTCCGCCGTTTAACCATGTCCGAGGCCCAGGAACTGGCCGTAGCAGCCCTGCACGCAACCCGTGGCCGCGAAGTAACCGCCATGCTCACCGCGCTGCTCCAGCGGATAGACCCGGACCTGCTCGCCTGATCCCATGAAACTGCTGGTTCTCGCCGCCGGTTACGCGACTCGTTTGTACCCGCTTACTCTCCACAAGGCAAAATCGTTGCTGGAAGTCGCGGGGCGGCCCATGATCGAACACGCGCTGGCGACCACCGAAGGCGTTGCAGGCCTCGATCGCATCTACGTCGTCACCAATGAGAAGTTCAAGCAGGATTTCGAAACGTGGGCCGGCGCGTACCGGAAGACACGCCCGCATTGCCCGCCAATCACCATTGTCAACGATCACTCAACCGATGACAGCGACAAGCTTGGTGCCATCGGCGACATCAAGCTGGTCATTGACTCGCAGAAAATCGCCGACGATCTGCTCGTCATCGGCGGAGATAATCTCTTCAAGTCGTCGCTTGCGGAGTTTGCGAAGTACGCGGTTCGGCACGGACCGACGCTCGGCGTGTACGATGTCGGCGACCTTAAACAGATGAAGAAATACGGAAACGTATCGGTGGACGGCGAAGGCAGGATCATCGAGTTCATCGAGAAACCGGCGCAACCCAAGACCACGCTTGCCGCAATGTGCCTGTATTATTATCCGCGAACAACCCTGCCGTTGATCAATCAATATGTAAAGGAAGGCAACAACCTCGACCAACCCGGTCGCCTCATCGCCTGGCTCTACCAACGCCAGCCAGTCTACGCCCATCAAATTCGCGGACAGTGGCTTGATATCGGCAGCTTCGAAACGCTGGAACTCGCCCAGCGCCTGTTTGCTCCCTAAAAACTCTTGTGATTTTCCGATGCCTGCCATAGAGTCCGCGCGTTTGACGAAGGAGTCAGACGCAGTAACTGGCGCTGGTTCCTTTAACACAGAGAGAATCCATGGATAAAAAGCGGTACTTGTTTTCATCCGAGTCGGTCACCGAAGGTCATCCCGACAAGGTGTGCGACAGCATCTCCGACGCCGTGCTGGACGCCTGTCTGACCCAAGATCCAAAGAGCCGCGTCGCATGCGAGACGCTGGTCAAATCGAACATGGTTGTCATCGCCGGCGAGATCACGACGAAGGCGCAACTCGATTACTGCAAGATTGTGCGCGAGACAATCCGCGAGATTGGTTACACCAAGGACGTCAGCCGCGTGTTCAACGACGAGGATTGCCAAGTCCTTTGCGCCGTTGTGAAACAAAGCTCCGACATCGCGCAGGGTGTTGACGAACGGGCCGCCGAAGGCAAGGCCACTGCTGAACAAGGCGCAGGCGATCAAGGACTGATGTTTGGTTTCGCGTGCATTGAGACGGCAGAATTGATGCCCGCGCCGATAATGTACGCCCACAACCTCGGCAAGGCGCTTCGCGAAGCGCGCCGCAGCAAACACATTCCGTGGCTGCGTCCCGACGGCAAAACGCAGGTCACCGTTGAGTACGACAGTTACAGGCCCGTCCGCATTCACACGGTCGTCGTTTCCAATATGCACTCCGCCGATGTGAAGCACGCTGAGATCAAGGCGACGATTATCGAGCAGATCATTAAGAAGACCATCCCGACTTGGCTCCTCGACAAGAACACACGGTATCTCGTCAATCCGACCGGTCGGTTTGTCATTGGCGGGCCGGAGGGCGACAGCGGTCTCACAGGCCGCAAGATCATCGTGGACACCTACGGGGGCATGGGCCGACACGGGGGCGGTTGTTTCTCGGGCAAAGACCCGAGCAAAGTGGATCGTAGCGCGGCGTACATGGGCCGTTACATCGCCAAGAACATCGTCGCCGCCGGACTGGCAGAACGATGCGAAATCCAGTTCGCCTACGCCATCGGTCACCCGGAACCTGTCAGCGTTTTGGTGGACACCTTTGGCACTGGCAAAGTGCCGCATGAAGCCATTGAGAAAGCCGTGCTGGAGGTTTTCAGTTTCAAACCCGCCAACATCATTAAACAGCTCAACCTTCTGCGCCCCATCTACTCAAAGACGACCAACTACG
>CAIKBP010000057.1 GCA_903825695.1 uncultured Verrucomicrobiota bacterium | reverse complement strand
CGGCCGCAACCCAGAGGAAAAACCACAAGTGAACGAGATCACCTACCGCACCATTATGCGTCAAGTCGCCCAGATCGAGGAGCGGCTCGTCGCATTGGAGAAGCGCACCGCCAACCGCCCGGACAATCAAGTCCGGTTGAGCCGTTGCGAGAAATTCATCCTTGAACAATTCGAGCGCAAGACTGGCACGACGCTGGTCCCTAGAATTCGCACGAACAGGAAACCCAGCAAAGGAGCATGACCCATGAAAGAACAAGGCCAGATCGAAACAGTAGCAGACACATCAATCCCATTGACCACACGCGAACGCATTGAGCGTGACCGTCGCGTCGAGGAGCAGCAACGTCGCGAGGCGAACGCCCGGCTCGACGCGGAGTCGCTTGCCCAGCGCAATACGGCAGTGGCTGAGGAGTCGTTTCATAAATCCTTAAAGCAGCAAGCCGACGCCGACGAACTCGACGCGCGAAACAAATTGGTGTCTCTGCAATCCGCCCTCGCCGCCGAACGCTTGAAGGCTCAGGACCTGCGTTTTCAAATCGAAGGCGCACCGGAGTTGTCCAAGCTCCGCGAGGAAATCGCCGCCCGCGAAAATGAGATTGTGTGGCGACCGTTTGCAGAGGCTCGCCCTGGCGCGATTGACGAGTTGAACCGGCTGAAAACGCTGTTGAGCCTGTGGCCGACTCGGAAGGCTTACCTGCAATCGCAACTCCCCGGCGTCGAGGCGAACATCAAGCGCACCGAAGGCGAGATTCAAGACGCCAAGAGTATGTTCACGAAATTCGCCGAGGCCGCCAAAAAGTTTTGGAACTGATTGCTCCAACGGCACCCCGACGCCGGGAAGTCGGGCTGGGCGTGAACAGGGTATTCCGATCACCGGGTCGTCACGCAAGCCGGTAGGGGCGGTCGGCTTTCAAAGTTTACCGGCCGCCCCGTCAATTTTCCGCTAAGGCTTGAACATGAAACGCCGTCAACATCCGATCACCGTCGCCGCTCGTGAACTCGCCCGGCAGACGTGACAACATCGGCAACGCATCAAGATCGTGTCTCAAATCGAATCCTAGCGCGTCGATTCTGGACGTTGACCGCTGCCGGTTCTGATTCCCGACGGCATCATCATGCGTGGTCGGTATCATCGGCACAGTGGCGAGGCTCCTACGCATCACCGAGGCTGGTTCTGTAGGATTGCCAATGCATACGGTTGGCTATAGCATCGGGGCACGTTTATAACCGGAGGCTGTCATGCGATTATCATGCGTTCTGTTTTTGTGGTGTCTCGCTCTACAATTGGCGTTTGCTGCCGAATCTAATCTCACGCTCACAGTGAACGGCTCCACCTATTCCAACTGCACATTCGGCGCGGTGACACCGGCGACAGTTAAAGTCTTTCATGCCTCAGGCATTGCAGTGTTGCCGCTGGCAAAACTATCGCCAGAATTGCAGCAAAGATTCGGTTACGACCCAAAGAAGGTCGAAGCAAATCGGCAAGCCCAACAAATTGCCGCAAGCAAAAATGCCGAGTTAGCAAAGACCAACTGTGAATACACCGTCACCGGAACATGTATCAAAAAACACTGGTACGGTTGGTTTATGACTTGCGAACGTTGGACGGACAAAGACGGCGGACATAATCCTGAATTTGAGCACATGATTCTGTATGTAACCGGTGACACGTTGGTCCGAGGAAACCGAGTTAAGCTGGGGGCCAATTATGACGGCAAGGGGACCTATGATCTCGAAGATGGTGCCGGTACCGTGAATGTGTCTAAATGGATTTATTGTCAGACACCGTAAGATGATTTTACCGGGAGTCCGTCTTTCAACCACTCACCACACCGCCCCGCCTTGCGTCACCGTTGGCGATTCTAGGCACGAT
>CAIKBP010000056.1 GCA_903825695.1 uncultured Verrucomicrobiota bacterium | reverse complement strand
CTGCAAAGACCCGTCACGACAACTCGCGCCGCGGTTGGATGGGTTTCACAGCGTCGTTGCGATGTCGGCAACGCTCGAGCCGTTTGAGTTTTATCGTGAGATGCTTGGGTTTGATGAGGGGCGCACCGATGCGGCGGAGTTTTCGTCGCCGTTCCCGCGCGAGAACCGCAGGATTGTGGTGGTGCCGAGTGTGTTGACGACTTTTCGCGCTCGTGCGGCGCATTATGGGAAAATTGCTGAGATCATTGCCACGACAGTCGCAGCGCGACGGGGCAATTATATGGCGTTGTTTCCGAGCTACGAGTTTTTGCGGGCGGTGGCTGAACAGCTTCCCTCCTCCCACGCTGTCACCCTGAGCGAAGCGAAGGGTCTCGTACCATCAGCCAAAACGACTGCGTTTCTTCGCTCCGCTCAGAATGACAAACCACTGGAATACCAATTGATCGTTCAAACCCCGAACATGACGGAGTTGCGGCGGAACGAGCTTTTGGAGTCGTTCAAGCAGACCGAGCCGCCAAAACCGGGCTCGAACGCTTCGCGCTTAATGTTGGCGGTACAGGGTGGATTGTTCGCCGAAGGCGTGGATTATCCGGGCGAGTTGTCGGGCGTGGTCGTGGTCAGCCCTGCCCTGCCGCAGGTAAGTTTTGAGCGGGAGTTGATGCGACGGTACCATGACCAAAGGCACGGCAAAGGGTTTGAGTTCGCTTATCTGTATCCAGGCATGAACCGAGTCATCCAGTCGGTCGGTCGGTTGATTCGCACTGAGACCGACCGCGGAGTGGCGGTGCTGGTGTGCCGTCGGTTCACGCAACCGCAGTATTCAACGCTCTTCCCGCCGGATTGGTCTGAGAACAGCGAAGGAGTTGTTGTTTGCGCCAATCGTAGTGAGTTGGCTGCTGCGTTGCGCGCGTTTTGGACCCGCGAGGAGGCATAATGGACGGCCTGAATCGGCTTTACAATGCGCCCGAAACGGTTATACTCATGCCTGAATTCAGGAGGTAGATAGGGTTCGCAATCATATGATCCAAACAAAGCAAGATTCTGCCCTGCAGGATGTTGGGCGTTTGGAGTCGGCCATCGAAGCAGCGCAAGAGTGGCTGCTGGATCGGCAGGCCATTGATGGGCATTGGTGTGGCGAGTTAGAAGGCGATACGATCCTTGGGTCGGAGTACCTCATTTACCTTCATTTCATCGACAAACTTGACGATATAACTCTCTGCAAGGCAGCCAATTACATTCGCTCGAAGGTTCTGCCAGAAGGTGGTTGGAGCATTTATCCCGGCGGTCCGATGGAAATCAGCGCTTCGGTCAAAGCGTACCTCGCGTTGAAGATGGCGGGCGATTCTGTGGACGCGCCGCACATGGTCAAGTCGCGTGAAGCCATTATTGCGGAAGGTGGTGTGACCCGCTGCAACACGTTTACGAAGATTTATCTGGCAATGATCGGGTTGTACCCGTGGGACGGTTGCCCGGCAATTGCACCCGAGATCATTTTGTTGCCGAAGTGGTTCAGTTTCAGCATATACAATATGTCGGCGTGGTCGCGGGCGATGTTGGTGCCGCTGTCGATCATACGCGCTCATCGGCCCGTCAAGCCGCTCCCACCCAAGTGGCAAATCGACGAGTTGTGGGTGGGTGGTCATGACAAGGCAAACTATCGGTTGCGGCGCGATGCACGGACGTTCACGTGGCGGAATTTCTTTCTCACACTGGATACGTTTCTCAAGCTCTACGACAAAGAAGGTATCAGGTTTATCCGCAAACGCGCGGTGCGGAAGGCGGAACGGTGGATCATTGAGCACGGGCGCATGGGTGGCGGTCTCGGCGCGATATTCCCCGGGATAGCCAACTACGTGATGTCACTGCGGGTGCTCGGTTATTCCAATGACAGTTATCTCGTCGCACACGGCATCCGCGAGATGGAACTGCTGCGGATCGAAGAGGGTGACGCGTTGCGGCTGCAACCCTGCTTGTCACCGGTGTGGGACACGGCGATCACGATCAATGCGCTCCATGAGTCGGGCCTGCTACCCCACCACTTTTCCCTGCAAATGGCGACCCGCTGGTTGCTGGACAAGGAAGTGCGTCGGCCCGGCGGCTGGCGCGTCAAACATGCCGACAGTTACCGTTACACCGAGCCGAACAAGCCGATCGGCGGCTGGTTTTTCGAGTATCACAACGAGTTTTACCCCGACGTTGATGACACCATCATGGTGATGATGGCGTTGAACCGGACGCAAACGCCGTTCGACCGCGAGAAATCTGCGGCACTTCGCCGCGCGGTTCGTTGGGTGCTCGGGATGCAATGCCGCAAGGGCGGCTGGGCGGCGTTCGACCGTGACAACGACAAGTGGATATTTACGCAGGCGCCGTTCGCCGACCACAACGCGATGATTGATCCCCCAACTTCAGATATCACCGGTCGCGTACTGGAATGTCTCAGCCATTTTGGGTTTACGATGGAGGACAAATGCGTTCGGGATGCCATCGAATTCCTCAGGCGCGACCAGTGTGCCGACGGCTCGTGGTACGGACGTTGGGGCAGTAATTACATCTATGGCACATGGCAGGCATTGCGTGGATTGCGCTGCATTGGCGAAGACATGCGCTTGCCGTACATCCGCCGTGCTGTCGCGTGGCTTAAGAACGTCCAGAATGCGGACGGTGGCTGGGGCGAGACGCCCCACAGCTACGACGACCCACATTACAAAGGTCGCGGGCCCAGTACGGCGTCGCAGACGGCGTGGGCATTGATGGGGTTGATCTCTGCCGGTGAAATGGATTCATCTGAAGCGGCCAGCGGCATTCATTATCTGCTGAGCAATCAGGAAGTGGATGGCACATGGGACGAGCAATGGCACACCGGCACCGGTTTCCCGCGCGTTTTCTATTTGCGGTACCACTACTACTGCCATTACTTCCCGTTGCTGGCGCTCGGTATGTACGCGCGCCACAAACTTGGCGGGCTGCCGCCAGTGCCGCACGAGTTAGAGAAATCGCGGGCGCTTCAAGCATTTTTCAAGCAGCCACGTATCCTGCGCAAGGTGGCGCGCTGGCGGGCGTTGGCGCAGTTCACGTCCGAAATCTAAGTCCCGTTTGCACAGTCACGGGAGGAAAAAGAGAAAAACCGCATGAGATTTCCGTTTGCGTTTTCGGCAAAGATTGCCCGGCACATCATCAGTAACAAACTCCGGGGCGTACGGCGATTCGCGCTCGTGCTGCAACTCGAACCGCTTCACACCTGTAACCTTAGCTGTACGGGCTGTGGCCGTATCAGAGAGTATTCCACGTCGCTGAAAGATATAATGACGCTGGAGGATTGCCTGAAATCGGCGGCGGAATGCGATGCGCCGATGGTATCCATCTGTGGCGGCGAACCGACGATTTATCCGCAACTGGAAGAACTCGTCGATGGCCTGCAGAAACAGGGCCGCATCATTTACATCTGCACCAACGGCGTGTTCATGCGGAAGAAAATGCGCGAGCATCTCGCGCGTACGTACACGGCGCGGAGCGAGTCGAAGCTGACGGAATTGCTGGCGAAAGGCCTGCTCACGGAGCAGGAGGCTGACGAAATCCGCAAAGGCAGAAACGACGGACGTCCTGGCATCGCGCCAAGCCCGTGGTTGTACTGGAGCCTGCATCTTGATGGTTTGGAGCGCACACACGATCTCATCGTTGAACGCGGAGGCGTCTTCCGTGAGTGCATCGCCGCCATCAAGATGGGCAATGCACTCGGTTATAAGGTCGCAACGAATACAACGGTTTACAGAGAGACCGACATGAAGGAGATCGGGCATCTGTTCGATTTCCTGTCTAATCTCGGCGTTGACGGATTGACGATCAGTCCCGGCTATGACTACGACAGCGCCAAGCAGGACATGATCAAGCGGGGCAAGGCGCGGCCCGAGGATTTCTTCCTGACACGCGCTCTGACCCGGCAGAAGTTTGCCGATATCGTGGACTGGGGGAATCGTTATCCGCTCTTTGGCACGCCTGCCTACTTGGAGTTTCTCGCGGGCCGTCGCGACCTGCGCTGCACCGCATGGGCGATCCCAACCCGCAACATCCGCGGCTGGAAAGCGCCCTGTTACCTGATGACCGACGCGCATTACACCAGCTATCAAGAGATGTTGGAGAAGGTAGACTGGGACAAGTATGGGGTTTTCAATGGCGAGGTCCGCGATGCGCGGTGCGAGAACTGTATGACACATTGCGGGCACGAGCCGACAGCTTCACTCGGCATAGACATAAAGCCCGGCGACATGTGGAAGGCCATCAAGTATAACTTCGGCCCGCGTCCGGCCGCCGTGGCCGACGCTTCACACGTGAATGCATTCAATGGCGCTAGTGCTGTCAGTGGACGTCAGAGCGGCATGAAACCGGCGCCAGATCCACAACCCATGGTATCCGCTAGGAGATAAAACGATGATTGCGATACTGGTTGCCGTGCGTCAGGAACTTCGACCGATTCTGCGGCGGGCGGAGGCGGACCATAT
>CAIKBP010000055.1 GCA_903825695.1 uncultured Verrucomicrobiota bacterium | reverse complement strand
TCTGGCAGGATCGGCTGGCCCCATTCGACCTTGAGCGCCTCGGCGTCTTTGCCGCAACGTTTGGAGACGTCAACCCACTTGTCGGAAAACGCGCCGCAGCAGCAGTTGAGAACCTTCTTGCCGACGAGATTGCGCACGGCACCCTCCATGACGCCCCACGCCGACGACGTTGACAGGAAAACGGGGTTCTTCGTGTAAAGCACTTGCTGGAGTTTGGATTGGATGGAGGCGTATAGCTCCTGGAACCCTGAGCCGCGATGGCCGATCATCGGCTGCATCATCGCGCGGAACGTGTCCTCGCTCACTTCAACAGGGCCGGGAATGTGCAATTTGATGTGTGAAGTCGCCATATTATTTCCTCTTTCATTTTTTCGCTACGCAACAGCAGCATTTCAGTATAGAAATTGCTGCGAAAAATCAATCCATTTCCGGTGTAGAAACCCGTCAAGACCCTCAAGCGGGTCAAGGTGTAGCAACTTGTGTCGCGGGCTTTTTTCTTGAGCGCGCGTTGAACGACTCCTAGAATCATTGTTTTATGTCAGAGAAAACCAGCGACATCGACATCAGTTACGTAGCCTACTTGGCGCGGCTCGGGTTGACGGAGGCGGAAGCCGCGCAGTTCTCTGCGCAGCTCAAGGACATCCTGAAGGCCGTCGAGAAGCTCAACGAACTGGACGTGACAAATGTCGAGCCGACGGCGCACGCTGTGCCATTGACGAACGTGCTTCGCAAGGATGAGGTCCAACCGTCCATCGCATCCGCCGATGTGATGCGCAACGCGCCGCAACAGGCGCGCGGGCTGTTCATCGTGCCGAAGATTGTAGAGCAGGGATGACGTTGCACACCCAGACGATCCACGAACTTCGCGCACAATTGCGACGCAGCAAGGTGTCCGCACGCGAGGTGACACAGGCATTACTGGATCGAATCGCGGCGTTGGATCGCAAGCTTAAGGCATACATCTGGCTCAACAGGGACGATGCGCTGGCACAGGCAGAAGCGATTGACCGCACCGGAGCGGCAAAGGATGGCAAACCACTCGCAGGCGTGCCGATCGCCATCAAGGACTTGATTAACGTCGAAGGCCAGCCGTGCACGTGCGCCTCGAAGATTTTGCAGGGTTACGTCGCGCCATACGACGCTTTTGTCATTCGCCAATTGCGCGAGGCGGGCGCGGTATTGCTTGGGCGCACCAACATGGACGAGTTCGCGATGGGAAGTTCGACCGAGAACTCGTCGTGGGGCGTGACGCGAAATCCGTGGGATTTGGAGCGGATTCCCGGCGGCTCGAGCGGCGGGAGTGCAGCGGCGGTTGCCGCGGACGAAGCGATTGCAGCGATCGGAACCGACACCGGTGGATCGATTCGACAACCGGCAGCGTTATGTGGCTGTGTTGGATTGAAACCGACATATGGGCGCGTCTCGCGGTATGGGCTGGTGGCATTCGCATCGTCGCTGGATCAGATCGGCCCGTTCACCAAGGACGTCGAAGATTGCGCAATATTGCTGGGCGTGTTGGCGGGGCACGACGTGAAAGACTCGACGAGCGTGGCGCAAGCGGTACCCGATTACACGCGGGCACTTGGCAAAAGTGTGAAAGGGTTGCGGGTCGGGATACCAAAGGAATATTTCATCGCGGGTACGGACCGCGAGGTGGCGGCGGCGGTGCGCGGCGCGATTCAGAAGCTGCAGTCGCTTGGTGCCGAGATAGTCGAACTGTCGTTGCCGCATACGGAGTATGCGGTGGCGGTGTACTACTTGATTGCCACGGCAGAGGCTAGCGCGAATCTGGCGCGGTTCGATGGCGTCAGGTACGGCTTGCGCGTGGCCGGGGACGACCCCATCGAGATGTATCGACGTACACGCGGCGCGGGGTTTGGTCCTGAAGTGAAACGACGGATCATACTCGGCACGTACGCGCTGAGCGCGGGGTATTACGATGCCTATTACCTGAAGGCGCAAAAGGCGCGGACATTGATCCGACGCGATTTCGAGAAGGCATTTGAGAAATGCGACGTGATCGTCACCCCGACATCACCGACAGCGGCATTCAAAGCGGGTGAGAAAATGGATGATCCGTTGCAGATGTACTTGAGCGATGTTTTTACCCTCAGCGTGAACCTGGCGGGCATTTGCGGCATTAGTATCCCATGTGGGTTTACGACGAGACCGAAACTGCCAATTGGACTGCAAATAATGGGTAAGCCGTTTGGCGAGGAGATGATTCTTCGCGTGGCGCATGCCTACGAGCAGGCGACTGAGTGGCATCTGCAGCGGCCAAATTTGTAAGCCTATGCAATACGAAGCGATCATAGGATTGGAAACACACGTGCAGGTCAAGACGGCCAGCAAGATGTTTTGTGGCTGTGCCACAGACTTCGGCGCGCCGCCGAACACGCAAGTTTGTCCCGTATGCCTGGGATATCCCGGTTCGTTGCCGGTGATGAATGAAGAGGCGGTGCGAAAGACGATTCTGGCGGGCCTGATGCTCGGGTGTGACATCGCGCGATTGTGCAAATGGGACCGTAAGAACTATTTCTATCCCGACATGCCGAAGAACTACCAGATTTCCCAGTACGACATGCCATTGTGTCGGGGTGGCGGCGTGGATATCAAATTGAAGGACAGCAGGGAGGTGCGGATTGGGCTGACGCGCATCCATTTGGAAGAGGACGTGGCGAAGAACTCCCATTTTGAGACCACGAGCGGTGTGGATTTCAATCGCGCGGGATTGCCGCTGATGGAGGTCGTGAGCGAGCCGGAGATCAAGTCGCCTGACGAGGCGTTTGCGTATCTGACGGCGTTGAAAGAGATCTTGGTAAGCGGCGGCGTGAGCGACTGCGACATGGAGAAAGGGCAGTTGCGCTGCGACTGCAACGTGTCCGTGCGGCCTGTCGGCCAGAAAGAGTTCGGGGCAAAAATTGAGATCAAGAACATGAACACGATCTCGGGCGTGCGGCGCGCGCTGGCCTACGAGATTCCGCGCCAGATCGTAGCGCTGGAGAAGGGCGAAAAGATTTCGCAGGAAACGCGGCGTTGGGATGACGCGCCGGGCGTAACGTCGGTGATGCGGACCAAGGAGTACGCGCATGATTATCGGTATTTTCCGGAGCCGGATTTGATGCCCGTGGTGGTGAGCGACGCGATGCTGGCGCAGATTCGGGAGCTACTGCCGGAGTTGCCCGAAGCAAAGCGGCAACGGTTTATGCAGCAGTACGGTTTGCCTGAGTACGACGCCGGGGTGCTGGTGACGGATGCGGCGTTGGCGGCGTACTATGAGCAGGCAGTGAGATGGTCGAAAAACCCAAAGTCGATTTCGAACTGGGTCACGACGGAGTTGCTGGGCAAGCTGGCCGAGGCGAAACTGACGATTGCAGAGTGCCCGATTGCGCCGCCACAATTGGCGGAGTTGGTGACGCTCATTGACGGCGGCCAGATCAGTGGCAAGATCGGCAAAGATGTATTTGCGGAGATGTTTACGACCGGGAAGAGTCCATCTGCAATTGTAAAGGATAAGAGTTTGGCACAAGTCAGTGACACCGCGGCCATCGAAGCGTTTGTGGACGAGGCAATCGCCAAAAACCCGAAGTCAGTAATGGATTTCAAGGCGGGAAACCAAGCTGCGATCAACTTCTTGAAAGGCCAGGTCATGAAACTTAGCAAAGGGAAGGTCAACCCACAGATGGCTGGTGAAATCCTGCTCCGCAAATTACGAGGCTCGTGAGAGTTGGCCAATATCGCGCGGCGGTGGAATCGCCGTATGCCGCCTTGACGTAGTCGGGTCTAATAGGTAATGTGACAAAACGGTGGAATAACCATGCCGGTGCAAGACGAATATGTAATGGAAATCCTGCGGGACGTGGGGTTGATTTCGTACGACGACCTGCAGAAAGCCAAGGAGACGGCCGAAGCCAACGGCACGGGGCTTGTCAAAGCGCTGATCCAGATGGGGCGTGTCACCCAGATGGATGTGTCCAAAGCCCTGGCCGGTCAGTTCGGAATGGACACGATCAATTTGTCCGAGTATCGAGTACCCGAAGACATTATTGCTTTGGTTCCTAGAACGGTCGCCCGCCGTTACAAGATTATTCCTGTCTATAAGCATGACAACACGCTCACGGTAGCTGTTGGTGATCCGACGGATGTAGACACGGTGGACAGTCTCCGTTACGTCCTGAAGATGAACGTGGAAGCCGTAGTCGCGGCGCCGGATGACATTGATAAGTCGCTGACGCGGTATTATGGCACAACCGACGACACAGTTGAGAACATGCTTCAGGAAATCACCGAAGGTGACGTGGAATTGACTGGAGGCGCGAAGACGCTCGAAACCAAGGTTGACGACGGTTTGGAAACAGATACCGACGCGCCGATAATCAAACTGGTCGGCCTGCTGATTCTCGAGGCTTTCCGGAACCGGGCGAGCGACATTCATATCGAGCCGTTGGAGAAGAAACTCCGTATCCGTTACCGCATTGACGGTGTGCTGCGTGAAATGGAAAACCCGCCGAAACGGTTACAGGCCGCGATTATCAGCCGTATCAAAATCATGTCCAACATGAGCATTGCGGAAAGGCGAGTGCCTCAGGATGGCCGCATCCAGATCCCCATCATGGGGCGCGTGCTGGATCTCCGCGTCTCGGCGTTGCCGACCAATCACGGCGAGAGCGTGGTCATGCGTATTTTGGACAAGACGAGTCTGCTTCTTGGTTTGGGTGAT
>CAIKBP010000054.1 GCA_903825695.1 uncultured Verrucomicrobiota bacterium | reverse complement strand
GCGATACCTTCTTTGAACGGCATAAGCAGCGGAAGCTTGCCTGCCACTTTTGGCACGTAGTTTCTGACGACGCTGGCGAATTTGATCTGCGCCTGATCTGTGACGGAATGCTTTTTCATAGCGTTCAATCTCTGCGGTCGCACCATCGTGAAAATCTAGCGGGAGCTAGAGGTCGGGCGTCTTTTGTTTTCATGCGCTACAGTAGAGCGCATCCGGCAGAAAATGTTGTTCCCAATTGGGAACAAGATTCGAGGTGGCAAGTGATAGAACCCCTCGCATGCTGTCGCCGAAAACGAAATACAGCCTCATAAACGCCAAGCAGTACTTTGAGGAACACCTCTGTGCTGGCGATTATTACAGCGAAAGCGAACGCGTCCTCGGGCAATGGTTGGGAAACGGCGCTGAGCTTCTGGGACTGTCGGGCCGGGTAGGCCAAGAGGAATTTCTCCGCCTGTGCGACAACCTCCACCCACAGACCGGGGAACGATTGACGCAACGACTCAAGACCACCCGCACGGTTGTCGATGAAACCGGTCGGGCCTACGAAGTGGCGAATCGGCGAATCTTCTTTGATTTCACGTTCTCACCACCCAAATCGGTTTCGATTGCGGCGCTGGTTGGTAATGACCCGCGCATTGTGGACGCCCACCACCGTGGGGTGGAAGCGGCGTTGCGGGAACTGGAGCAGTTCGCGGGAACGCGGGTGCATGCGGGAGAGAGAATGACCGACCGCAACACCGGGAACATTGTCTGTGCCATCTTCCGGCACGACACGTCGCGGGCGCTTGATCCGCATCTGCACAGCCACTGCATCGTGTTCAACGCCACGCGCGACCCCGTCGAAGGCCGCTGGAAAGCCTTGCAGAACTTCGAGATGCTGCGGGCGCGCAAATACGTGGAGAATGTCTACTACCACGAGTTGGCGCGTGATCTGAAACAATGGGGTTACCAGATCGTCAACCATCCACGCGGCGACTTTGAGATTCAGGGTGTTTCCCCAGAATTGTGCGAACGGTTCTCCAAGCGGCATCGGGAAATCGATCAGAAGACCCACGAGTTACTGGCACAGAATCCCCAACTGGCCGGTGGGAACGTGGCCCACATCCGCGAGAACGTGGCTCAGAAGAACCGAGCGCGGAAACTCAAGAACGTTCCACAGGCAACGCTTCAGGCGCTGTGGGCGAACCAAGTTTCCGAAACTGAAACAGCAACGATCTCGGCATTGAAGCATGGTGCGCTGCTCACGCCGGATGAGTCGAAAGCGGGCGATGCACTGGCCGCCGTCACCTGGGCGGAGGAGCACCTGTTCGACCGCCGGTCCGTTGTTCTGGAGCACGAGTTATGGCGGCACGCCTTGGAGCACGCGCGCGGTCAGAACATCACGCTCACGGCCATTCGACAAGCCACGCGCGATCGGGATTACATCCGCGGCGACCGTGGCCCATTTCAAATCACGACCCGCGCGGCGTTGGAACGCGAATGGGTTTGTCTTGTCCTGGCTATAGGCAGCGATTATCTCACCAATGGTTCGTTCCGCCTTTTCATCGCTTTCTCCGATGGCTAAAGCCGTCGGCCCCCGGAAATTTTCCGGTGTGAAAAGGATCTGTCCCGGTTTTGCCAGAT
>CAIKBP010000053.1 GCA_903825695.1 uncultured Verrucomicrobiota bacterium | reverse complement strand
GACCCCGATAACTCTGGTACTGCCAGCGGCACATTCACGGATTGCGTGGGCGGAGATTGGAGTTTCGGCGGCAGCGGCGGCAACCTCGACGATAGTGCCAAGCTGTACCACTGCAAAGGCGGCAGCGACAGTTTCGGCAGCTATAATAGGGCCAGTGACGATTTCAACTATAATGTCGGCGGGACGAACACGTTCCAGATGTTCCCTGATCTGCCGACCAGCACCAATAATCTTCCGACTGGAACCGTGTGGAACGCTGGTGGCAATCTGAGAGTCACACCTTCTTCCACGGGCACGGTCTGGGACGCGATCAATCTGCCGTATCCGGCCAGCACCAACGGCACGTATGGAGGTATGACGGTCGGCACGGCAACAGCACTCGGCCCCGGCGCGAACAGCAACGATCTCGTTCTTGCCTCAACCGCCATGCAGCCCGGCGGGACATATTCCAGCACGACTGTCGGCACGGCGACCTTTGCGAGCAACGCCGGCTCGCTCGGCGGCAACGTGGCCGCCAACTTCATCACCAACGGCGATACGCGGCCGATCACGTTCAACGGCACCATTACCAACAACGCGCCGGTCTTTACCGCCACCAACACCGCGCCGTATGGCGTAGTCACTACTAGTGGCCCAACGATAGGCTGGGGCGATCCAACTGATGCGGGCATTCGTACGAACGGGAATTTTCGATTGCTCGTCTGTGGCCGGGCAACTCTAACTAGTGTTGCAGACGAAATGGAGTTGGATATTGTTGTAACCGAGGCGGGAGTCACCAGAACCAACCTAGTTGAGTTTGGATCTAATACCAGTGCCCAGTCTGGACCATTTTGTTACCCCATTCAGCCCGGCGGAATTTTCTACTTCATCGCCCCAGATTCTGACGGCGGAGGCGAGGCCTGGTCTTGGTACCGGGAAGTTTCGCAATGAGCACTATGAACTGACTGGAGAAAATCCAATGACCCGCACCCTCATCATCCTGCTTGCCCCGAATCGGATTCGGGGCAAGCATCGCTCATCGCCTTACCGGCCATTGGGTTGATTACCAGAAGGTCATCTGGTGATCCAGCCACATCATTTGTGACAGGAGCATGCACACACTGAAAAGTTCACGTTGTCAGGGCGGGGTCGTCGGCGGGCGCAAAACTGCACACAGCCCGCAGCCGGAACGATCAGGTGGTGACCGACCTTGGGCCCAAGAACGGATTATCTCACATGGAACAAGCTTTCAGTCCGATTCGGTTTCTTTTGTTGATCCTGTTGGTGAGACCAGGCTGGCTCTCGTTATTGCGCAAAACCCCTCGTTTTTGCCAGAATACAATTGACAAAAAGGACGGATGTTTTGGAGAAGCGAACATTTTCTTCTGTATGCTAGGCCCGCTCCAAGGAGGCGGGTTATAGCAATGGCTGAAGATGAACGGGGGTTCCCGGCATCAAGGCGCTCAGCAGCACTCAGCTTGCCCGGAAACACGGCATGATTCCCCCGATGCGGCACGCCGACTGCTTTAATTTCGTAGGTAGAACTGCGTCAGAACAGCAGATGAGAGGATATCATGCATAGACGAATTATGGCTGCATATGTGGTGCTTGGCGTAATAATCAACCTGATTCTTATCGGCACTGTCTTTGCCGACACCAAGGTGGTGGACCTGTCTGGCCGCGGCGATTACACGACGATACAGGCTGCCGTGAACGGCCTGCCAGACCCGGGTCCGCGCACGATCATCGTGCGGGCCGGCACCTACGATGAGGTAGTGCTTATTTCCACCAGAAACACGCGAGCCACCAATGACAGCCAACGGATCATCATCATGGCCGACACGAACGCGGCTTCAGGCTCGGTGATCGTGACGCCACCGTCCGGCAGTTCTGGCGTGAACTTAAGCCGGTCCCGGTTCATCACCGTGCAGGGGCTGGCGATCACCGGTGTGTCTGGCAAAGCCGTGCCCGCGATAACGCTTACCGGTGGTTCCAAGGACAATGAAGACATTGCGATTGTGGGCTGTGAGATCAGCGGCAACGGAAGCCACGCCATCCAAATCGGGCAGAACAATCCGCGCACTTGGTTGATGAACAATCTGATTCATGACAACGGCAGCAACAGCGGCAGCGATGATGGCGTGACGATTGCCGCCGGCGCCGCTTCGACGGTGTACCTGATCAACAACACGATTGTCCGGAGCAAGTTCGATGGCGTGTTCGTGCAGGCGCCGCGCGCGCTCTACATGGTCAACAACCTGATCGTGGGCAACGGTGGATACGGATTGCAGTGCGCCGGCAAGCTGGTCTCTGGATCGATGACCTTGCTGAACAACGTGTTCTACGCCAATACGGCGGGTGATATCGCCCTTGCGGTCCAGACGCTTGACGCCGCCGACAGCGGCAATCGCACCACCGCCGGCAACGAAGCCGTCGGCATTGCCGGGTGCACGTTCGCCAACTGTAGCGGCGCCGCCTCGCTTGCGAGCATATTTGTCAATCCGGGTGGCGTGACGCCTGATTTTCATTTGGCGGCGGGTTCACCGGCCATTGACCGCGGCGTCAACAGTTTCTCTGATTGGCAGGCCACGTGGGAGATCGCAGAAGACCTCGATGGCAATGCGCGTCCGCAGGATGGTCTCGGAGACTGTGTCCCAATCGTGGACGCGGGTTGTTACGAAGCACCTGCAGTGGTTCCTTGCCATGTTACGGAGGACGGTCTTGCGACCACGAACTTGTTGGCGGCGGTGAGCAACGCGCTGGCGGGAGCGTTTGCCACGATGAACACCATAGCGTCGAACTTCAATCTTGCGACCTATGCGCCACTGTCAGACTTGCTGGGGAAGGCTGACACGAACCAGAACGTGAGTTTATTCCCGAACGACGCCGGGTATCTGACCGCGAGCGCCCTCAATAATCTTGCAACCATCAACGGCACCTATCCGGGCATGACAGTCGGCACCGCCACGTTTGCCGCCACAGCCAGTAACGTGCTGTCTTTTGGGAACACCCCGCCGGGCGGGTATGTCAAAACAGACAACCCAATAATTCTCAACGGACTCACCAATCTGTACGCGACCGGCAGCGGCACTGTGACGGTGAACGGCAACGCCGGGACGATAAATTTCGGGGCGGTCGCCCTGTCGAATGTTCTGGCGGTCGGCAACGTCAGTGGGACTGGCATCGTGATGAGCGCGGAGGACGGCACGAACAGCTACGGGCTTCTGCTGATCAATGGCAATGGTCTGACGAACCAATTTTTTGGATCCGGCTCCAATCTTGTGCATGTAGTGCCGTCTGGTGCTACCGGTGAAGTTTGGGATGCGATCAATCTGCCGTATCCGGCCAGCACGAACGGCACATATCTTGGCATGACGGTTGGCACAGCCACCAACGCGCAATCCCTTAATGGCGTTGCGGCCGCGGGATACGCGACAACGAACGGCAGCTACCAAAATATGAACGTCGGCACAGCCTTCTTTGCTACCAGTACAGGCACAGCGACCAACTGCGTGACTTGTCCGACGGCGGCGATCACCAATGGATCGGTGTTTCTTAACAGTTCGGGAAACTTGACGGATATTCCCGTTATTCCATTACAGGATACAGAGGCGAATTTGGCATCGGTAGTGCCCCAACCGGGAGAAGCTGCTTACGCTACCGACAGCAAGAATTATTATATCGGTGATGGAACCAATGTAGTGCCCAATCTTGGCAGTCTCCTGCACTATAAACCAACCGGTGGGATGAACCATGTCTCGCCATTTTATTATGTTTTCGACATAAGCGGCGGGTCCGGTAGCGCAACAAATGTTTCCGCAACGTATTATACACTGCCGAATGATAGTTGGGTCATGGCTGCGGTGAAAGTGAAGGAAATCCTTTTTAATACCGATGGTTACAACGTATCACAATACGTGTATAACAGTTATTATCTGCGCTATGATTCCGACTGGGGTAGCCTGACTACCATTGTTCCGGATAGCGCAAATTCGCCCGCGAATCCGATAACTTTCTCTCAAGGCGGAGATAATGGGGAGCAACTGCAAATTTCTTGGACGCAACCGGCCCCTGTTAATCTCAGGGGGGTCCTTATTATAGAAATAGACTATTCAACAGTTGGCACAGGCCAACCATGAAAACGACCCTGTTCTCACTGTTTCTATCATCGTGGTTTTCTTCTGCGTTGGTCGCTTCCAACATAATCGCTCCGCAGTTGTCCACGACTGTTGTCCCCGGTTCGATAGTGGAGGATTTTACTGTTACCACCACGGAAATGGATAAAGTTATCGCTCCAGTGACAACGAACGCGCACCAAATCATATACGACGCCGTATGGGATTACTATACAACGGGAACCAACGAGGTGGATTGGCGCATTTCTCTGACAAATATCGTGTCAAGCTCAACAACCCCAACGTTCACAAGTCTTAACACTAATATTGCCGCTGTTGACGCGGACGGGAACGTCAACTTCGTAGAAGACGAATCTCTTCTTTTGGGTGTTACGTATACAGCTTATGTAAATGTTACTTTGGGGAAAAGGACCAAACAGCTGTCTTGCCCGGTTTCCCGATACCCAGTTTCCCCTCCCGAGGTTTTCGACTATTGGGTTCCGGGGTCGTTGGCCGCGTACCTGAAGGCTCAGGTTGATGACAGGATCAGCGGCCTGACGCCAACTAATACGACTTATGACATGTATTCCTATAAAGACAACTCGACTCGTACTTATGTCCGCAATACTTCGTTGTGGGTACGGGACGTGGACTTGACTTGCATACCCGCAACCTGGAGCGAGCCGCCGGGGTTCAAAAGTCCGAGGTTCAGTGACGGGATTGGCTGCGGGATATTGGTCGCCCCCGACGTTATGATCAACGCCCATCATTGTGCTCGTGATGTCGGAAGCCTTATATATTTCGTTCAGAACGATAATACAGTAGTGGCGGGAACCATAACGGGCACGCAGCGGATAGGCAGCACGGATCTCGAAGTTGTAAAACTTGATAGCAACCTGCCTTCAACCATAACTCCCGCAAAAGTATTTTCGTACAATGTGTTTTGCGGAGCAGCAGGAACCCGCAGTATTTACACGCCATGCAAGTCTCTATTCATTGATGGAATCCCCATCATATCATATATGCAGTCCATGACGTTAAGAGTTAATGTTACTACCTATAATTCCGCCATCATCTGCGGAGATTTCATGTATGCCTGGAGTCAAGCTTCGGGCCCTCCTTATCACGATTGGGGGTTGGTAGCCGTCTCCGGTGATAGCGGCCACCCACTATTTACAATAGTAGATGGTTCGGTTGTCGCGTTGTGCACGTATTACCTCAGCACTTCTGCCCCCCCCATATCGGATTATATTCCGGAAATAAACGCGGCGATGATAGCCCTGGGAAGCACCAATCAGTTGACGCAAGTGGATGTAAGCAGGTTCCCGACCTATTGACGACATAATGCGCCTGTCCTTGCCCAGTATTGGGTGGCTTCGCGCACGACAAGGCAGTGGATTCTATCCCGTTCCGCTTTCAGTGGGATTCTCGCGGCGCCAGCGCTACGATTCTGGAACGTCAATATACAATTGTCGCATACCCCGGCGTGTGCTACAATTCCACCAAGCATTGGGAGTGACGAATGGCGATCCAAAACCTAATCATCAAGATCCAGAAACGGAACCGCTCTCTGGTGGCGTTTGACGAAGCGCGCGTCGTGCGGGCGATCCTGCGCGCCGCGGAATCCATCGGCGGGTTCCGGGAAGATTTCCAAGAGGAGATCAACGGCAAGATATTTGAGGCGTACGGCACAAATGACAAGATCGCCGCGTTTCTTGCCGACGCAGCGGTCATCTGTCTGAACTCCAACCCGCACCATCTCATCACCAATTTTCCGCCAACCATCGAGACCATTCAGGACGCAGTCCTGCAGGTCTTGCGCAGTTACGGGTTTCAGAACACCGCCGATGTCTACGAATGTTACCGGTGGGGCCGGCATTGGTTGCGCGAAGGAGCGATCACCGAAGCGCAGTTCGTCGGCAATGGGTTTCCGAAGAAACGGATGGAGCGGATACTCGACTGGAACCGCCAGCGCGGTTGCCACACCGTCGCCGGTCTTAATGAGATTGTTCGCAATGGCAAGATCAAATCGCTTGTGGACGAGTCGCTCGCGGCATACGAGGCGTCGCTGGACGAAGCCGCTCAGAAGGTCATGACGCGGCTCAACGCCGGCGACCACGTTCGCATGATGTGGGTCAGTGGGCCAAGTTCGTCCGGCAAGACAACCACCACGGTCAAGCTCACGCAACGGCTGGAGAAACAAGGGCTGCGATTCTTGATGCTGAGCCTGGACGATTACTTTTGGGCGTTGGTCGAACATCCATCGGACTGGATCAACGACCGCAACTTCGAGACACCGGAAGCGCTCGACATACAGTTGCTCAATCGGCACCTCAAGGCGTTGCTTGATGGCCGTACGATCGAGAAACCGGTGTACAGCTTTAAGGAGGGCCGCCGCGTTTCGTCGAAGTCCGTTCGGCTGGAGAAAGATCAGGTCCTTCTGCTCGATTGCCTGCATGGATTTTACCCGCCGATCACCGAGGGCATTGATCCGTCCACGCAATTCCGTCTCTACATCGAGACGCTCAACGTGCTGTACGAAGGCGACGGCAGCACCAAACGCCTGACGAAACCCACTGACATCCGCTTGATTCGTCGCATGTTGCGCGACCTGCAACATCGCAACCACAGCCCGCTCTCGACGCTCTTGCACTGGCACTACGTGCGCGCGGGTGAACTTTTCAGCATTATCCCGCTGATGGGCATGGCTGATTATGTCGTCAACGGCGGCCTGCCGTTCGATCTGCCGGTCCTAAAACCGTTTCTTCTCGGCCCGGATGGAGGCAGCTTCCCGCGCCCCGAGGAATTGCAGCAGTACCACGGCTTCCTCGACGCGCAGATACGTTACAACCGCGTCAGAAAGCTCCTCGATTCCGTCGAAGGCCTGACCAAGGAACAAGCATCCTCCGAGTCCGTCATCCCCGGCGATGCCGTGGTTCGCGAGTTCATCGGCGGCTCGACCATCAAGATCCCGCACAACGAGTAATCGTCGCGAAGACGTCCATCGGAGCATTTGCGCTTCTCGCAAAGTGATCACGGTCGCGCACGGCCACAAGCATTCAGCGCCGAACGTTTTTGAGAAGGGCGGTTATTGCGAGCGATTAGCGGTCGAAGCGGCCAGCACGCGCTGTTTGCGCATGACAAGCAGCATGGCGATGCCGCCGATAAAACCGAAGATCACCATGCTTGGGAACCATGCTTTCCAGCCGACTTTTACGAGTAACCATCCCGTAATTGGCAAGGTCACGGCCGCTCCGAAGTACTGAAACGAATCAATCACGCCGGAGGCGAATCCCGCCATGCGCCGGCCGCCAATATCCATCGGCGCAGCGGCCCCGACAATTGAGTGGGTTGCATTAACAGTAAAGGAAATAAGAATCAAAATGCCCGCGCTTAGCAGAATCCCGGTGGTGGTGGCATCGAGCATGCCCAACCACATCATCGCAGAGGCGACGGCAAGGACACCGCTCAGAATAAAGTAAAGGGCCATTGCCACGGGTGAGCGATGGCCATGGAAGATCTTGTCAGAAACAACACCCGAGATGATTGATCCTGCCACGGCGACCAGCGGCACAACAAACATCGTCCAAACGAACACCGACGGTTTGCTGGCCAGGTTGAGCTTAAGATGGTCTGTAAAATAGAGCACTGAGAACTGGTCTGAACTATGGCGAACAGCGCCAGTGCAGGCATAGGCCAGAGCATAGAACCAGACCAGCGGGTGGCGGAAGATGGTGATGAAGCACTCTTTAATGTTCACTCGCACGTTGGCGGCATCGCCGGCATTGGTGTCGCTATCATCTTTGATGCATCCTGGATAGCCCGCTTCTTCGGGGGTTGCGCGCGGAATGATCGCAACAAGCACCGCGACAGCGGCGGTAATAAGGGGCGGAATGCGGAATAGCCAGCGCCATTGATTGGCGCCAACGGTTAATGCGCCGACGGTAAAGCCGGCCAGGATCAGCGGAGACAGCCAGTTGATTACCACCTGCCCTGACTGAATCATGAAACCAAAAATTCCGGCAAAGGTCCCGCGCTCGCTGCGGTTGAACCATGCGGCGTTAATCTTGATCATGCCCGGCGCGCCAAAGGATTGGACATAGCCGTTGAACAACCAGATCAAGGCGAAGGTTGAAAAAGTGCCGGCGAACGATGCGAAGCCGTAGATAAGGTTGATAGTAATAGTGCCTGCAGCGCCAATCACCATCGAGGTGCGCCCACCAATGCGGTCACAAATCAACCCATTGATGAGCTGGCCGAACCCGTAGGCAACAGACCAAAAACTGAGCATGTAGCCGATATCGGCGTGATTGAAGCCGAACTCCTTCTCCATGCCCGGAGTGGCGAAACGGAAGTTGTAGCGGCACAGGTAATACGAGGCGTACATCGCTCCGAGGATTACCCAGTTCAAGCCGCGGCGGGCGCGAAACCCCCGTGGATGCTGGATACGACCAAAGGGTCGAGTGGGTTGTGGTTCGGTCTTCGTCATCCTTGGCCGGTATGGGGTTGTCGACGGAAGGCGTCGGTTGCTGTTGCTGCGGTTGTGTTCTGGTCCATGTCCATAATTGTTCCCGCCCAAAACTCCCCGAGACCGATGATGGCAATTGACACATCGCCTGTCAACAGCAGAAGCGCCGTCGCGATTTTTAAGTCCGCGCCCACCGTTTTGTTGTCTGTGGCCGCCTCGACAATCGTTCACTGCATCAACTTAACGCGATGATGACGGCTCGGCGCCGGGTCGATACAGCCTGAGTCTGTTTACTGGCATCCGATTTCGTGATACACTCATCGGAAGACTGAAATCAGGTTGCCGAGCGCTTCCCGTTGGCAACCGGGATGCAATCATGACCGAACGCCATAAGCTGATCGCCGGGCTGCGCGCCGCCTGGCGCGACGAGATGGCCAGCGCGCTCAACTACCGCGCTCTGGCGGAACGCGAAACCAATCCGGACAGACGCGCCATCCTCCAGCGATTGGCCGAGGCGGAAGACAAACACGCGGTAAACTGGGCGGCACAATTGCGCGCCATGGGCGTCGAGCCGGGCGAGTACGCAGAATCCGCAGCGGAGCGGTTGCGGCGTTGGACGTTGGTGCAAAGCGGCACCGACACGGCCGTGGTCAAGCTTGAGGCGGCCGAGCAGGGCGCCGATGCGATGTATGGAAAATTGATTCCGATCGCGCCGAACGAGGCCGTTCGCAAGCAGTTGCTCGACACCCAACGCGAGGAGAAATCCCACAGCATTGTGCTCAACGAAATGGTGGGCGGTGCGGCGGCCGCGCAGCGGAAGCTGGACAAGATCCTCGGCGCGGAAAAATGGCACGTCACCGGCGGCGGCTGGATCGGGCAGGCGATTTACGGCGCCAACGACGGTCTTGGCTCGGCGTTTGGCGTCGTCAGCGGCATCGCTGGCGCGACCCACGTTGATGCGAAGTGGGTGTTGCTGAGCGGCATCGCAACAGCTTTAGCGTCGGCACTATCGATGGGAAGCGGCGCGTATCTGGCGACGAAATCCGAGCGCGAGGTATATCAGGCGGAGATTGATCGCGAGCGTCACGAGATCGAGACGAATCCCGCCGAGGAACGCGAAGAGATGGCGTTGTTCTACCAGTTGAAAGGGTTTTCGCCCGAAGAATCGCACAAGATGGCGGACAAATTGGCGGAACAGCCGGAGCACCTGCTTAAGACACTGGTGCACGAGGAACTCGGCTTGTCCGAGCGGGCGTTCCCGAACCCGTGGCGCTCGGCGGTGAGCGCCACGCTGAGCACGGCCTCGGGCGCATTCATTCCGGTGATTCCGTTTTTCTTCCTGTCGGGCACAGAGGCGCTGATCTGCTCGTTCATCATCAGCACGGCAGCGCATTTTGCAGTTGGCGCGGCAAAGGTGATCGTCACGGGCCGGTCATGGCTGAAAAGCGGCACAGAAATGACGCTGGTCGGCCTCGGTGAGGCGCTTGTCACCTACGGTATCGGTTTGCTGATCGCGCCGATGTTGCACTGATTATCGTCGTCGTGACGCCGCGATCTCTTCGGCTCGTGCGGCGGTTTGAGATTGCCACCCTTTTTGACCGTGCTATAATGCTTATATAATCTGTTCTATTGGCCAACCGGGATATGGTTATGCGATTTTACAAAGTGAAAGACATAAAAGCCCACCGCCTGTTGGTACTATTTTTCGCCTTTTTTGCCGCAGGAATCATCGCCGCTGGCTTCCTTTATTACCAGAGACAGGCGCAGTGGTGGGCCGCCATTATCGTGGGCGTAATCTTCTTTGGCGCAGGCGTGAGTGTGGGCGTGATCTGGGGCCGGCAACGCATTGGGTTCTACAAAGAGCGATCGAAGACGGCGGCAGCACTCCGTGAATCGGAAGCGAGGTTTCGCACCTTGTTTGAGCAAGCCACGGATGGAATGCTGCTGGTAGACCTGGAAATCAGGCATTTCATTCTTACCAACCAGCAAATGCAGAAAATGCTGGGCTACTCGGAGGACCAACTCCTTCGGTTGACCGTGCCCGACGACCTCCACCCGGCAGACGATTTGCCCCGCGTCCGCGATCTGTTTGAAAAGATGGCTCGTGGTAAAATCACGACAGCATCTGACGTTCCCGTTAAGCGCAAAGATGGCACGGTGTTTTTCACTGACATCAGCGCAACGCCAATCCGCTTGCAGCAGCACGATTGTCTTCTCGGCATTTTCCGCGATATCACCGAGCGCAAACGGGTGGACGAGGCGCTGCGGGAAAGCGAGGAACGATACCGCACCCTATTTGAGCAAGCCGCAGTGGGCGTGGCGTTGGTGGAGACAAAAACAGGACGGTATATACGGATCAATCAAAAGTATTGTGATTTCCTCGGTTACACCGTCGAAGAAATGTTGCACAAAACGTTCAAGGACATCACTTACCATGATGACGCTCAACCAAATATTGACAACAATGCCTTGCTCGCCGTCGGGAAAATCAGGGAATTCTCCATTGAAAAACGCTACGTTCGTAAAGACGGAGCAGTGGTCTGGGGGAATCTGACGGTATCCCCGTTATGGAAGCCCGGCACAGAGCCGGATACCTATTTCCATATTGCGGTGGTTGAAGACATCACCGAGCGCAAACGGGCGGAGGTGGCGCTGCGCGAAAGCGAGGGCAAGTACCGCGCCCTTGTCGAGACGACGGATACGGGATTCCTGATCTTGGATGGGCAGGGCAAGATCCTAGATGCGAACCAGGAATACGTGCGCCTCTCGGGCCACAGCGAACTCCGCGAGATTCTTGGCAGGCACGTCGCAGAGTGGACCGCGGAGCATGAAAAGCGGAGGAACGTGGAGGCCATTACCCAATGCAGGAGGGATGGCCAGATCAAGAACCTGGTCATCGACTACGTGGATGGGAGGGGCAGGATCACTCCCGTAGAGATCAACGCGACCGTGAATGGAAGGGGCGAGTCGCTGCGCATCATTTCGCTTTGTCGGGACATCACCGAGCGCAAGCGGGCGGAGGCGGCGCTGCGCCAGAATGAAGCTCAAATCCATACGATCATCGAATCCACCGCCGATGGGATTCTGGCCGTGGACAGCAAGGGGAAGGTGATCAAAGCCAACCAGCGGTTTGCCGATTTATGGCGGATCCCCAAGTCTCTCACGGAAGGTGGCGATGACAAGGCCTTGCTTGATTTCGTGCTGGACCAGTTGTCCAATCCAGCCGCCTTCTTGAAGAAGGTGCAAGCGCTCTACAAGACGGACGCTATTGACATGGACACGCTCGCATTCAAGGATGGCCGCGTTTTCGAACGCTATTCGACACCGATGATAAAGGGGGGAAGTATCGTTGGCCGGGTGTGGTCCTTCCGCGACGTCACCGAACGGAAGCAACTGCAACAGAAACTTCTCCAGTCCCAGAAAATGGAAGCCATCGGCCAGCTCACAGCCGGCATCGCCCACGAGTTCAACAACCTGCTGGCCTCCATTCTCGGTTACGTCAGTCTCGCGTTGGCACGCCTGCCGTCGGATAGCCCGCTACGCCACGATCTGGAGCAGATGGAGACGGCCAGCAAGCGGGCGGTGACGTTGACCCGCCAGTTGCTGATGTTCGGTCGAAAACATCCGCAGGAACTCAAGCCCGTCAACCTCAATGCCGTCGTGCTCGACATGAAACAGATGCTCCAGACCCTGCTCGGCGAGACGATTCACCTGACTACGTCGCTGGATCCGGCTCTCGGCATCGTGATTGCCGATCCAGCCCAAATGGGGCAAGTCATCATGAACATGAGCGTCAACGCCCGCGACGCCATGCCACTCGGCGGCGAGTTGACCATTGCCACCGTGAACGTCCAGCTCGGCAAAAACCAGGTGCACTGGCACGCCGATGCCACTCCGGGGTCGTACATCCGGCTCACGGTGAGCGACACCGGTGTTGGAATGGGCGATGACGTCATGGCCAAGATATTCGATCCATTCTTCACCACCAAGGAGGTAGGACATGGCAGCGGATTGGGGCTGCCCATCTGCGTTGGGATCATCAAACAAACCGGCGGCTTCATTGAAGTGGACAGCGCCCCGGGCAGGGGTGCAACGTTCCAAATTTTCCTGCCTCGGGCGAATGCCGCCGCCATGGCGGCCATTGCCGCCGGGGCCACGCAACCCCCCAACCAGTGATTCAGGCCATCGTTAGAGAGTTCTGTATTGACGGCGACCCCGTGGAGGCGACCCCGCTCGGCCATGGCCACATCAACGATACTTTTGTCGCAACGTACCGTCGCGCAGGCCGGTCTGTCCGCTACGTTCACCAGCGGATCAACAGCCATGTCTTCAAAGATCCTGCGGCGGTTATGGACAACATCGCGCGGGTGACGCAACACATCCGCGCCAAGCTGCTCGCCGCGAGCGTGCCCGATGTTGAGCGGCGCGTGTTGACGCTGGTGCCGACACGCAACGGAGGGACATTTCACCGCACCGCCGACGGCGATTATTGGCGCACATACCCGTTTATCGAAAACGCGCACGTTTGTGACGTGGTCGAGACATCAGAGCAGGCATATCAAGCAGGATTGGCGTTCGGCCGGTTTCAACAGCAGTTGTCGGATTTGCCTCTGCCGCGGCTCGCTGAGACGATCCCGCATTTCCACGACACGCCGGAACGATTCGCCAGACTCGAACAAGCCATCTTGCGCGACACTGTCAACCGGGTCGCGGGCGCGAAACCCGAAATCGAGTTCGCATTGCGGCACAAGAAGATGACAGGGACGTTGCTGGACTTGCTCGCACGCGGGGCGATTCCCGAACGGATTGCGCACAACGACACGAAATTCAACAATGTGATGCTCGACGACGCGACAGGCGAGGCGCTCTGCGTGCTGGATTTGGACACCGTCATGCCGGGATTGGTCCTGTACGATTTTGGCGACATGGTGCGCACCGCGACCTGCGTCTGCGCCGAGGACGAGACCGACCTGTCGAAGGTGCGGATGGAGATGCCGATGTTCGAGGCGCTCACGCGGGGCTACCTGGCTGCGGTCGGCAACGTGCTCAATGCTGCCGAGAAACGACATCTCGCGTCGGCAGGCAAACTGATGACGTTCGAGGTTGGCATCCGGTTTCTGACCGACCACCTTGAAGGCGACGGCTATTTCAAGGTGCACCGGCCTGCGCAGAATCTCGACCGATGCCGCAACCAATTCGCACTCGTGAAGTCGATCACAGAACAGGAAGAGGCGATGAACCGGGTTGTGGAGAGGGTCGCGGCGGAAAGATGACGCCACCCGAAACATGTGTTAAGGTTGCGCAACATTACTGGGGGTGACCATGCCGGACGCCCAAAACACGATCAATTTGCTGCGCGAAGGGTTGAGTACCCGCCGCGTGGCGCCGCCGTGCGTGCTTGTGATCTTCGGCGCGACGGGCGATCTCACGCACCGCAAGCTCGTTCCCGCTCTCTACAACCTTGCCCATGAAGGCCAACT
>CAIKBP010000052.1 GCA_903825695.1 uncultured Verrucomicrobiota bacterium | reverse complement strand
GCAGGTCTTTGGCGGACAATCGCAGCGCTTCGGCGGCCTGTGGCGCATTGGCGCGATCCTTCCACAAAATCGCAGCGCAACCTTCCGGCGAGATGACGGAATAATAGGCGTTCTCCAAAATCAGCACACGGTCGCATACGCCGATGCCGAGCGCGCCACCCGAACCGCCTTCGCCGATGATCACGGCGACCATCGGCACCTTCAACGCCATCATCTCGCGCAGGTTGACGGCGATTGCCTCGGCGATGTGGCGTTCCTCAGCGCCGATGCCCGGGTACGCGCCTGGCGTGTCTATCAAACAAACAACAGGCAGATTGAATTTTTCTGCCAGTTGCATCAATCGCAACGCTTTGCGGTAGCCTTCGGGATGTGCACAACCGAAATTGCGCAACAAATTCTCTTTCGTATCGCGGCCTTTCTGCTGGCCGATCACCATGACGTGGTGGCCATTGATGGTTGCCAGCCCGCCGACGATGGCGCGATCGTCGCTGAACCGGCGGTCACCGTGCAATTCTACGAAATCGGTGGCGATGCGCTGGAGGTAGTCGAGCGTATAGGGACGCTTCGGGTGCCGCGCGAGTTGGACGCGCTGCCATGCCGTGAGGTTCGTAAATACCTGTTTCCTGGTTGCCCCGAGCTTCACCTCGATGGCCTTGATCTGGGCAGACAAATCGATGTTCTGCTCGGCGGCCTGTTTGCGGAGCGTTTCCAGTGCCTGTTCCAACTCAACAATCGGTCTCTCGAACTCCAGTGTATAGAGTTTCATGGTCTCAATCGTGAATGGTCACCGGCGTGCCGATGGGCAGGATTGTGTACAGCTCCGCGATATCGTCGTTGCGGAGGCGGATGCAGCCCGCGGTGGCCGCTTTACCGATGGAGTTTGTGTCCCACGTGCCGTGCAGACCATAGCCCTGCACATTCAGACCGAGCCAGTGGGTGCCGAGTATGTTCTCGGGGTCACCGTACGCGATCATCTTGCCATCGGGCCGATGCCACTCAGGATTGGCTATGCGGCTTATGATATTGAAGTCGCCGACCGGCGTCTTGCTGAACTGGCCCGTGCCAACCCGGTAACGTTTGAAGAACTTGCCGTTGTCGGTCAGCACCAGCACGTTGGCTGACTTGCTGACCGTAACCGCGAAATGTGGTTGGTAGATCCGTAGACGGTCGCCCACGCGGATGACATCGCGCGTCAGGTTGTTGGATTTCTTGATCAGTTCGATCGTCGTGCCGAACTGTCTGGCAAGTTTGCCGAGCGAATCGCCCGCGATGACCGTGTAATCCACCTTCTCCGGCGCGGGGGCAGGGGAGAACAAAATCAGCGTGTTGATTTCGCCGAGCAAATCCTGCGCCTTGTCAGAAACTGTGGGATTATTGGTCAGTGTCTGCAATACGGCGCGGGCATCGGCAAGTTTGCCCTCGTCCTTGAGGGCGCGTGCACTTTCGAGCGCGCCATCATTGGGGGAGGCCGCCGTGGCAATGGCAGCCTCGTTTGTCGCCGGCCCGGACGGAGCGGATGGAGAACGGCTACAACCCATCCACCACAACGCCAACAGGACTATGCCAATCCATTGTTTCATGACTGCAAATCGCGCACCGCAAAACCCATCGATGGGTAACGGCGCGCGACATCCTTTTCAAGACATTTGAAGATGGCACGCTCGATATGGTCCGGCAAATCCGGCACATCGGCGTGCAGTGGGCGAACGTGTTTGTTGAAATTGGCGTATTTTTCCATGATCTCCCGCGGCGATTCGCCGGTGATTGGCAGATAGCCGGCAATCATCTCGTAGGCGGTAACGCCGAACGCGAAGATGTCGGCGCGCTCATCCACTGGTTCTTTGGCAATCTGTTCGGGGGCGAGATACGACGGCGTTCCGGAACGCGACACCAGCCGTTTCGGTTCCGATGGCCGCTCGATTGCCAGATCCAGGTCGATCAACTTGGGATCGAAGGTGTTCGGCACCATGACGTTCTCTGGTTTGAAATCCAGATGCAGATAGCCGCGCTGGTGAATGTGATCCAATGCCAACGCCATGCCGAGCAGCAGTTTCAGGCGGTTGGGGATCAGTTGCGGATCCCGTCGCAGGATGCGCTCTTTCAGGTTCGGCCCCGGCACGTACTCCAACACAGCGTAATGATGGTCGCGGGACTCTCCGTGATCGAACACGTGCACGATGTTCGGATGGTCCAAATGGCTCAGGACATCGCAGCCCCAAGAGAAGCGGCGGACATACGTGCGGTCCGACTCGAACTGCGGCAACAGCACTCGCAGGGCATATTGATTCCCGTCGTTATCGACGGCGAGATAGATCGTCGCCATACCGCCTTGCGCGAGCTTTCCCAAAACTTCGTAGTCTTGAAATGTTTGTCCGACCATTGCGCTGCAAAAAAATACCGGAGAATTCCCCGTTTTGCAATGGAAATGCTTGTGGAGACCGCGGCTCTTGCCGCCGGTCCTCAGCGATTGGCGCGCTTCGGCAGGTATTTGCCGATAAGCAGGTCGAGTTTCCTGCGCGTTGCGGGGCGAATGGCGCCTGGTAGCGTCATGATGGAGTTGGCCAACGCGTGATGACACGCGCAATCGGAGGCAGGATTGATCGCGTTCACGGCGGACCGGATGATCTCATGGGCAGTGCGCGCGTTCTTCTTGAGGTTGCCGAGAACCATCTCCACCGTGACAACCTCCTCAGCCTCGCGCCAGCAATCGTAGTCGGTCACCATCGCCAGCGTCGCATAACAGATTTCGGCTTCGCGCGCACAGCGTGCCTCGCCGAAATTGGTCATCCCGATTACGTCCCAACCCATTGCCCGGTGGAACAGCGACTCCGCGAGCGTCGAGAACGCCGGACCTTCCATGTTCACATAGGTGCCGCCATCATGCACCGTTGCGCCCGCGCGTCTTGCGCAGGTCGCCAGCACCGCGCGCAGTTTTCCACAGATCGGCTCGGCAAACGACACGTGCCCAACCACGCCATCACCGAAGAACGTGAAATCTTTGCTGCGCTTGGTGCGGTCGAAAAACTGGTTCACCAACACGATATCCGTTGGCTTGTATTCCTCCTTGAGGCTGCCGACGGCGCTGACACTGATAATCTGACTTACGCCGAGCTTCTTGAACCCGTAGATGTTGGCGCGGTGGTTCAGTTCGCTTGGCAAAATCGTGTGGCCTCGCCCGTGTCGAGGCAGAAAAACCACCTCGCGATCACCGAGCCGGCCGGTCATGAACTGGTCGGACGGTTTGCCGAACGGCGTCGCCACCGTCACCCACCGTTTTCGTTCCAAGCCCGGGATTTCGTACAATCCCGAACCGCCAATTACGCCAATTTTCATAGTTCTATCCTTGTTCGGTTGCCAGGGTCATACGTGCATCGGCGACGTAACCGGATGCGCCGACCTCGCCGACAATGAACGGATTGATGTCCAGCTCCCTGATCTGCGGGTAATCAAGCGCGAGTTGGCCGACGCGCTGCAATCCCAAAGCGATGCATTTCATATCAACCGGCGCCTGGCCGCGCGTCCCCTCAAGCAACGCATACGACCGCGTGGCTTTCAACATCTCCATAGCTTCCTCTGCGGTGACAGGCGCCAATGCGAAACTGACGTCCTTCATCGCTTCGACGAAGATGCCGCCCAAACCGAACATCAACATCGGCCCGAACTGCGGATCGCGCGTCATGCCGAGTATGACCTCACGGCCTTTAGCCCCCATCTTTTCGACATAAATGCCACGGATACCGGCCTTCGGTACGCGCTGTTTCACGCGCTGGATCATCAGATCGAACGCCTCGCGCACCTCGCCGGCGCTGCCGAGATTGAGGCGCACGCCGCCGATGTCGGACTTGTGGATCACATCCATCGAAACGATCTTCAACACGATGGGATAACCGATCCGGTCAGCTGCGCGCACGGCTTCATCTGCGGTCGTCGCCAAAGTGCCGGGCAGGGTGGTGAAGCCGTAGGCCTTCAATATCTGTTTGCCTTCGACTTCGCCGATCTGGTTGCACCGATCCTTG
>CAIKBP010000051.1 GCA_903825695.1 uncultured Verrucomicrobiota bacterium | reverse complement strand
CCTTCTTGATCTGTTTGCTCGTGAGAAATTCTTTCACGCGGTCATTGGCGAGCGCCAGCTGCTCCAACTCAGCTTGCGATACATCGGCGGGCACTGTAAGGCGATCTCGCAACTTGCCATTGACCTGCACGACGACGGTGATAGTGCTCTCAACGAGCAACGCGTCATCGTGTTTCGGCCACGGTTCATATGCGAGCGACTGTTTGTGGCTCGTCCTAAGCGAAGTCGAAGGGCCGAGCTTTTCCCACAGTTCCTCCGCCAGATGCGGCGCGTAAGGCGAGAGTATCAGCACGAACGGTTCGAGAAGTTTGCGCGGACGGGCAGCCTGCGCAGTGACTTCGTTGACGAAGATCATCATCTGCGATATCGCAGTGTTGAGGGCCAGCGTGTCGGTGTCTTCGGTGACTTTCTTGATTGTCTGGTGAAGTATTTTTAGCAGCTTCGCATCCGGCGCGGAATCATCGACAACGAGCTTACCGTCCTCGTCGCAGTACAACCGCCAGACACGGCCGAGGAACCGGTACACGCCCTGCAAACCTTCCGTACTCCACGGCTTCGTCGCTTCCAGTGGTCCCATGAACATCTCGTACATGCGGAATGCATCGGTGCCGCACTCGTGCACCACGTCGTCCGGATTGATCACATTGCCGCGCGATTTGCTCATCTTCTGGCCGTCCTCGCCGAGGATCATGCCTTGGTTGACCAGCCGCATGAATGGCTCGGGTGTCGAGACGTGACCGAGGTCGTAAAGCACCTTGTGCCAGAACCTTGAGTAAAGCAGGTGCAACACCGCGTGTTCCGCGCCGCCGACATACAGATCGACTGGTATCCAGTACTTCTCTTTGTCCTTGCCGACGAACGCGCTGCCGTTCTTCGGATCGATGTAGCGGAGGTAATACCAGCACGACCCCGCCCACTGCGGCATCGTGTTGGTCTCGCGCTTAGCTGGTCCGCCGCACTGCGGACACTTCGTGTTGACCCAGTTGGCGGCCTTAGCTAATGGCGGCTCGGCATTGCCCGTCGGCGTGTAATCCTTCATCTCCGGCAATTTGAGCGGCAATTCCTTCTCAGGCACCGGCACCGTACCGCACTTGTCGCAATGCACAATCGGAATCGGCTCGCCCCAGTACCGCTGCCGTGAGAATAGCCAATCGCGCAACTTGTATTGTACCGTCGCCCTGCCAAGACCCTTCTCTTCGAGCCACGCAGTGATCACCTTTCTAGCTTCGAAAGAATGAAGACCATTCAAGAGTCCCGAAAAAACCATGCTGCCTTCGAATGGAAGCAAAACATCAACCTTTGTCGGATTGCCGTCTACTGGAAGGGTTAGTATTTCGTTGTAGGCTTTGCCGCCTTTTACGTTCGCGTCGATAACATAAACGATTGGAATTCGGAATTTGCAGGCAAATTCATGATCGCGAAAGTCATGCGCGGGCACGGCCATGATCGCGCCGGTGCCGTACCCCATCATCACGTAGTCGGCTATCCAAATGGGGATTGGCTTACCATTGACGGGATTCGCAGCGTACCCGCCTGTGAACACACCCGTTTTTTCCTTCTCTAACGCCGCGCGCTGCAAATCGCTCTTGCGAGCGGTTTGAGCGCGATAAGAGTCCACGGACTCACGTTCGGACGCCGTGGTCACTTCGTCCACAAGCGGGTTTTCCGGAGCGAGAACCATGTAAGTCGCGCCAAAGAGCGTGTCGGGGCGTGTCGTAAAGACCGTCAGCCTTTTCAACAATGATTTCTGCGGGTCTTGAGAAAAGCTCTTTGCGATGTTGTGCCGAAACTCGGCATTGTCGGCTAGGTTGGCAGGGATTATCCCGAAATCCACCCGTGCGCCCTCACTCCGACCAATCCAGTTGCGTTGTTGTTCCTTAATCGCATCGGGCCAGTTAACCAGGTCTAGATCGTCGAGGAGTCGTTGAGCATACCATGAAATGCGGAGTAGCCACTGGCGCAGCGGGCGACGATAAACTTCCTTGTGGCCTTTGCGATCACAAGTGCCATCGGCGTTGACTTCCTCGTTTGCCAACACCGCTTTGCAGCCTTCACACCACCAAACCGGTACTTCAGCTTCCCAAGCGAGGCGCCATGTATCAATTAAAAAGCGCCTCTGTTCCTCTCGTGTGCTCGGGTCATCTGCAATAAAGCCATTATGGCAGTCCGTTAGCCATTGGTCGGAAGCCCATTCCTCTCGCCTCTTGGGATTGTCTGACAGTGCATCTTCAAGCAGCGCGATTGGCCGCGCCTTGTTCGTGCGTCTGTCGAAGTAGCTATTAAATAGTTGCAGGAAGATCCATTGGGTCCATTTGAAATACTGCGGGTCGGTGGTGTCGACTTCCCGATCCCAGTCGTAGCTGAACCCGAGCATCTGAATCTGACGGCGGAAGACATCGATGTTATTCTTCGTGGTATTGGCGGGGTGCGTACCGGTGTCGATGGCATATTGCTCAGCGGGAAGACCAAACGCGTCCCAACCCATCGGGTGTAGCACGTTGAAACCATTCATCCGTTTGAATCGGCAATAGATATCGGTCGCCGTATAACCTTCGGGATGGCCGACGTGTAATCCCGCGCCGCTGGGGTAGGGGAACATGTCGAGCACGTAGAGTTTATTCTTCGATGCGTCCTCGACGGCGCGAAAAGTCTTATGCTCCGCCCAGTAGCGCTGCCACTTCGGCTCGATTTTTTCGAACGGATATTTCTTTCGGAGTTCAGGCATAGAATCAGGCAACGACTATATCGGCGCGGCGCGGCGCTGGCAAGAGCCGTGCGCTAACCCAGCGTCGCCGCTTGTTTCTTGCGCAACGCATGCTGGTAAACGTCGATGTATTGACCCGCAGACTTGGACCAGGAGAAATCTTGCGACATCGCCCGCTGCCGCAGTTTGACGATGTGTTGCTGGCGGTCGAACCATGTGCTAACGGCCCAGCCAATACAGTAGTGCAACGCGCGGGAGGATGGCTCCCAGAACTTGAAGCCGGTGCCATCACCGGTGGCTTCGTTGTAGTTTTGCACGGTGTCGTCGAGACCACCCGTCGCGCGGACAACCGGCAGGGTACCGTACTTCAACGAATAAATCTGGTTGAGCCCACACGGTTCGTAGAGCGACGGCATGAGGAGGAAATCGCTACCCGCCTCGATGAGATGGCTCGCTTCAGCCGAAAACCCGATGTGCGCGCCGACGCGTCCCGGATATGCCGACTGCAACCAACGGAAGAAGTTCTCCGTATCGCGATCTCCGTTGCCGAGCACAACCAACTGCATTAGCATGCTATTGAGCGCTCTAGGCAGCGCCTCCCGCAAGAGACCGAAACCCTTCTGATGCGCGAAACGGCTGACAATGCCAAAAACCGGCAGCTTGTCGGTGGTTTCGAGGTGAAAATGTTCCTGCAAAGCGCGTTTGCATATGGCTTTGCCGCTGATGTCTTCGGCAGAATAGCGCGCAGGAAGATGATGGTCGGTTTCGGGGTTCCAGTGGGAGTAATCGACACCGTTGAGGATGCCGAAGAAATCGGCGCGTCGGTTGTTCAGGTACGGTGCCATTCCCATTCCGCCGACTGGGTCGAGAATCTCTTTCGCATGCGTTGGAGAAACCGTCGTCAACGCGTCGGCAAACTGAATGCCCGCTTTCAACAGATTTGCCTTGCCGTGGTCCTCGAAGAGTTCGCGCGTAAAATATTCCCATCCGATGCCGCAGTAGGGTAAGACGCCGGCGTGGTAAACGCCGGGATAACCGACGTTATGAATGGTCATCACGCTCGCCGTGTTCGACAACGGCGAGAGAATGCGTTCCCAGGTTTTTAGGAACACAGGCACCAGTGCGCCCGGCCAATCGTGCACGTGCATCACGTGCGGGATCCATTGCTGGTCTTTGCAGACTTGAAGGGCCGCCTTTGACAACAGCGCGAACCGATACGCGTTGTCCTGATAGTGCCCGAACGGTCCGTCGTAGATGCCCGGACGCCCAAAGTAGGCATCGTAATCCAGGAACCAAACGGGGACGGCGTCGTCCAGCCTGGCCTCTTGCAGCCCTACCCAGTGTTCGACGCTTCCGCCCATGTGCACGCACGCGCTCGTCGTGGGCTTCAGCCCGTATTTCGTCCGGTCGATTAACGAGTATAGTGGAATCAGCACGCGCACATCGTGGCCGAGTTGCTGTAACGTTTTCGAGAGACCGGCAACGACATCGCCGAGTCCGCCCGTTTTCGCATACGGCGCGCATTCCGACGCGACAAACAGCACTCGCAAGGTGTCTTTTGCTTCCCTCGAAGACTTCTCCCTAGGTATACAGGTTGCCATTGAGTAGGGGAAAAGTACCGACGCCGCACCATAAACGCCAGCCGAAATCACAGCGATGCCCGGGCGCAAGTTCAGTTCGGGGGAATGCGGCCTTCGTCGGAATCAATGTAGTCAAAGAAGGTCTGAATGTCGGTGCGGTGAGAAAAGCTGCCTTCTTTGAGGCGCTCAACCAATCGTTTGCTGACGGAATCGTGCCAGCCACGTTTACGCATGTAATCGTTCCAGATTTCAATCTCTTCGTCAGTCGGTTTGCGGCCTTTTTGAAAACACCACTGTAGAATCTCTCCTTCAGTGCCGCCTTGTTTGACGCGCGCGACAACGTCGCCGTATGCAACGTGGAGAAAACTGCAGCAACGACCATCGAAACCTTTGCCGAGATTCTCGTGGTAGTCGGTAGGGAGCTCGCCCTGGGCGTGGAGGCGAATCTTGTCGAGCATTCGGCCGAAATAGACAAGACCGCCGACCAATTCGTGAGGACTCCGCAAACCAGAGATTTTCACGCCACCAGTGTCACACACCAAGGAAGATGCGTCAACCCTGTGGGTGGCGAGGTGCAGATTCTACCGGGAAAACTGGCGCGCAGGATGTGCTTCATTTTTTGAGGATGGCAAGTATAATGCGCATGTTCATGAAACTATTAGTGGCGACACGCAACAAGCACAAGCTGCGCGAGATTCGGGAGATTCTGGCGGAGCTGGATTTGGACATTGTTTCCGCCTCGGACATACCCGGTTTGCCAGAGGTGGTGGAGGATGAGTCGACGATCCGCGACAACGCGATCAAGAAAGCCGTCGAGACGGCGCGATTCACGAAGATGCTGACCTTGGCGGATGATTCCGGGTTGGAGGTTGATGCGCTGAAGGGCGCGCCGGGTGTGCATTCGGCACGGTATGCGGGGGAAGAGGTTAGTTATCCCGAGAACAACAAAAAGTTGCTCCGCAACCTGCGCGGCGTGCCGCTGGAGAAACGCACCGCACGGTTTCGATGCGTGGCCGCCCTAGCGGATGCAAATGGGTTGGTGGATGTGGTCGAGGGAATCTCCAACGGTCTGATCATCGAGACGGAACGTGGTGGTGGTGGGTTCGGGTACGATCCATTATTCATCGCTGATGGACAGGTAAAGACATTTGCGGAGTTGACGCCGGAGGTGAAGAACCGGATCAGCCATCGCGCCAAGGCGCTGCACAAGGCGTGGGCGATGCTAAATCGATACCTGCGGGAGAGGCAATGAGAATTGTCAATGCTCTTAGAACTATGAAATCTGCGTCTCGCCCGAAGCCTTTGAACTTTTTGACGACCCAAACGGTTTTAACGCTCTCTCCATGAAAGCTTTCATCCTGGCAGCAGGGTTGGGAACACGACTACAGTCGCTTGGACTGGACGTGCCCAAGGTGATGGTGCCGATTGCGGGTCGGCCGCTATTGGAGCACCACATCATACTGTTGCGCGAGCAGGGCATCCGGGAGTTGATCGTGAATCTGCATCACCTGCCCAAGAAGATCACAGAGTACTTCGGCGACGGCAGCAAGTTCGGCGTTCACATCAACTATTCACGTGAGCCACAATTACTTGGCACCGCGGGCGCGGTGAAGAAGATGGAGTGCCTGTTGCGGGACGGAACCTTCATTGTGTTGTACGGCGATAACCTGATTCAGGTCGAGTTCGCGCCGTTGGTGGAGTTCCATAGGATGCGACGGGCTGTCGCGACGGTGGCGTTATTTGAATCACCAGAACCGTGGACCGGCGGCGTGGTGGAGACCGAAGTGGATGGCCGGGTGCGACGGTTCGTGGAAAAACCCGATCCGAAAGAGGTTTCGACAAACCTGATCAACGCTGGTATTTATGTGCTGGAACCGCAAATGTTGGACGCGATCCCTTTGCGAGAGTTTTGCGACTTTGGCAGGGATGTGTTCCCGAAGTTGGTGGCTGCGGGGAAGGCTGTGTACGCGATGAAACCCAAGGCATACGTGCAGGATGTGGGCACGCCCGAGCGATTGGCGAAGGCACAGCGGGATCTCGAGATGGGATTGGTGCAACGATGATCATCACCCAGACACCATTGCGCATTTCGCTCGCAGGCGGCGGCACCGACTTTCGCGATTTCTTCGAAAAGCACGGCGGGGCGGTCGTCAGTTCGGCCATCGACAAATACGTGTTCTGCATCGTCAAGGAACGGTTCGACGATAAGATCTACGTCAACTGGAAGAAGAAAGAGATCGTGGACTCGGTGGATCAGATCGAACACGAGTTGGTGCGCGAGGCGATGCGGAAGGTCGGCGTGACAAAAGGTGTTGAGATTTCCTTTCTGGCGGACATTCCAGCGGAGGGCTCAGGGCTGGGCTCATCCAGCAGCGTCACGGTAGGCGTTCTTAACGCCCTCTACCACCACGTGGGCGCAACGCCGACAGCGGAGCAGTTGGCGCGCGAGGCCTGTGAAATCGAGATCGACATCATTGGCAAACCCATCGGCGTGCAGGATCAGTACATCGCGGCTTATGGCGGGCTGCGATATTTTAAGTTTGGTCCGGGGCCGGAAGTGCGGGTGAATTTGATTGATGCATCCCGCGCCACGCTTGACGACCTGGATAACATGCTCATGTTGTTCTTCACAGGGAAGACGCGCGAGGCCGCCAGCATTCTGGCTGAGCAGAAGTCCAACATCGAGAAGAAGGCGGATCTGCTGAAGGCGATGGCGCAGCAAGCAGAACAGGTGCGGAAGGCCATTGCGACCGGCGCCATTGATTCGCTTGGGTCTCTGCTGCACGAGGCGTGGGAGGCAAAGCGGAAGCTGGCTGGGACAATCACCAACAGCCAGTTGGATAAGATTTATGAGCGGGCGCTAAAGGCGGGGGCGCTGGGCGGCAAGATTTCGGGCGCCGGCGGCGGTGGCTTTTTCCTGCTTTGTGTGCCGAGTGATAAACGGCAATCGGTGCGGCAGGCGTTGACTGACCTGCGGGAGATGCCGTTCCGACTTGAGAAGGGTGGCAGCCGAGTGGTCTTGGATATGCAACGGTACTAAACATTATGAAACGAGCGAATGAATTTGCGAAGCGATACTTGCGTGACCTGAAAACAGCGTTGGATAAGTTGCCACTCGATGCGGTGGAGCGGATGGTCGCCGTGATTGAAACAGCGTATGCGCAACGGCGACAGATATTCATTATCGGCAATGGCGGCAGCGCCGCGACTGCATCGCATATGATGAATGACCTGTGCAGAGGCACGCTCGGTCATGACCCCGACAAGCAGGGCTCGTCACGGTGGCCGAGGTTTCGTGCGGTTGCGCTGACCGATAACATCCCGTTGATGACCGCATGGGCGAACGATACGGACTACGGCCGCATCTTCAGCGAACCCTTGAAGAACCTGGCCGAGCGCGGGGATGTGCTCATCGCGATTTCGGCTTCAGGCAACTCGCCAAACATCATCGCGGCGGTAAAGGTCGCGAAGCAATTGGGCTTGCAGGTCATTGGCATGGCGGGTTTCGGAGGCGGTAAACTGGCGAAGCTGGCCGATGTAGCTGTCGTAGTTTCGTCCAATGAATACGGCCCGGTTGAAGACGTTCACATGGTTCTCGACCACATCATTACGCGCTACCTGTACGAAAAGCTCAAAGAGGCGCACGCAAACCGATGAGCAAGGGACTGGCGTTGATCACCGGTGGAGCCGGATTCATCGGATCGCACACTGCAACGGAGTTGCTGCTGGCCGGCTACGCGGTGCGGGTCCTTGACAACCTGTCCACGCCCGTGCACGACGGCACGGGCAAATGGCCAGAATGGCTGTCGCGTGACGTTGAGCGGATGTCAGGCGACGTGCGTCACCGTGAAGACTGGCGCAAGGCGCTACGCGGAGTGGACGTGGTCTTTCATCTCGCGGCATACCAAGATTTGCTTCCGAACTTCTCGCAGTTTTTTCATGTCAACAGCGTCGGTACTGCGCTGTTATATGAAGTGATCGTGGCAGAGAAACTGCCGGTCCGCAAAGTCGTTGTCGCCAGCAGCCAATTTGTTTATGGCGAGGGACGCTATAAATGCGCCAAAGATGGCGAAGTGTTTCCAGACGGACGCGATCCGCAGCGCTTGGCGAAAGGCCTGTGGGATCCGATTTGTCCAAAATGTGGGGGCGCAATCACGCCACTGCCGTTGCTGGAAACGCACGCGAACCCGAAGAATCAATACTCCATTGCCAAGTACTCGCAGGAGTTGATGGCAATTGCGCTGGGCAAAAACTACGGCATTCCAAGTGTGGCAATGCGTTACTCGATTGTGCAGGGACCCCATCAGTCATTCCGCAACGCCTACTCGGGTGCGTTGCGAATTTTCACGCTGCAGCTGATGAAAGGCCGCGCTGCAACGGTGTTCGAAGACGGTACCCAGTTGCGTGATTATGTGAACGTCTCCGATGTCGCACGAGCCAACCTCTTGGTGCTGGATAAGGACGAAGCGAATTTCCAGGTGTTCAACGTCGGCGGCGGGCGCGGTTATACGGTGCTGGAGTTCGCGCAGATTGTGGCTGACGCGCTGGGTGCCCGGGTCCAGCCGGATGTGACAGGCGAGTATCGCGTCGGCGACACACGCCATAGCGTGTCGGATATTTCCAAATTGCAGAAGCTCGGTTGGCAGCCGACAAAGACCCCACTGGAAAGCGTACGCGAGTACGTGGAGTGGATTCGGCAGCAGAAGCTTGATAGAGATTACGCTGCCGAGGCACTGGCCAGGTTGCGCAAGATGGGGGCGCTGCGGAAAGCGAGTTGAATGGGAACCGGGTCCGTGCTTGATCTCTCCGTCGTCATCCCCGCCTACAACGAGGAAGAACGGCTTCGGCAAAACGTGCCGGGGATCGCCGAATTCCTGCGCTGTAAAGATTTGAGGTTTGAGATCCTAGTCGTCAACGACGGCAGCAAGGATGGCACGGCGCGGACCGCAAAGGAACTGGCCAAAATATATCCAATGGTGCAGCTGATCGATCTACAACCGAATCGTGGAAAGGGTGGCGCGGTGCGCGCGGGGATGCTCGCTGCAAATGGGAGATTCGTTTTGTTCACCGATGCCGACCAGAGTACGCCAATCGGTGAAGTGGACAAGCTGCTGGATAAGCTTGAGATAGGGGGATACGGCGTGGCAATCGGTTCTCGCGCTGTGCGCGGCGCGGAAGTCAAACACCCACAAGCGTGGTATCGCGCATTGGCTGGCAAATTGTTCGGATTGGGCACGAAACTGCTCTGCATTCGCGGCGTTGGCGACACACAGTGCGGATTCAAGGCGATGACACGCGAGGCAGTCCAAAAAATTTTTCCGCGAGTGACTTCCAACACGGCGATTTTCGACATCGAGCTGCTTGTTGTGGCCACGCGCGAAGGCTGTCGCGTCGCCGAAGTGCCCGTGAAATGGGTGAATGATCCCGACACGCGCATTCCATACAACTTGCGCAGCGCGCTGCGGATTTGGGCCGAACTGTTTCGGATCCGCCGTGTACAACACGTGAGTTGGCCGCCGAAAGTCAAACGATGAAGACGGAAGCAGGAAGGATGAAGTTGTGGGAGTGGCTGGCGCTGTTGGCAATTCTCGGCATCGGCGCGTGGTTGCGCTTTTCAAGGCTCGACCTGCTGGAGTTCAAGAGCGACGAGGCCGTCGCGTCATGGTTGGCGTTAAGGTTCGTAAAAGGCGGAATACTGCCGTTGACGGGCTTGATGTCAAGTGTTGGAGTGACGAATCCGCCGCTCTTTATCTATCTACTCATCCCGATGTTCGCCATCAATATGAATCCCGTGTTTGTGTCGTGCTGTATCGCAGTGCTGGGCCTGGGTGCGGTGGCAGCATGCTGGCACATCGGGCGAAAGTATTACGGAGCAGTCGCAGGCGTGGTTTGCGCGGCTATGTTCGCCGTATCGCCGTGGGCGGTGATTTACTCGCGGAAGATCTGGGCGCAGGATTTCGTGCCCTTGTTCTCTACGGGCGCGATGTGGGCAGTGCACGCGTTGGTGGTCGGCAAAAGACCAAAGGCGATCTTCTGGGCGCTGTTTCTGCCACTGTGCGTGATTCAGATCCATTTCTCAGGATTGGCGCTAACGGCAACAGTGGTGGCGATCCTGCTTCTGCTGCAACCTAAGATTAATTGGCGGTTCGCAGCAGCCGGCGTGATGCTCGCGGTGCTTGTAGCATTGCCTTATCTCAAGTTTCAAATCGAGAACCATTGGGTGGATTTTCACAAGGCGGCAGCGATGGCCGGCAGACAGAATTATCATATTCCCGACGGCATGACGGTGCATCCTGATTCGGGGTATGCATTGCCGCGGCGCAATTGCTGGGTGCATGCCCTGTCGATCCTCAATGCGGGACAGATTGAAGATGTGCTGGGCTTGAGTACGCGTGCCAATCTCGATCCGAATCGGGTCTGGCCGACAACACGCGGTGTGACGGCGCGGTATTTCGAAGATACACTACGACTTGGTAACTGGGTGCTGGTGTTGGAGCGAATAGCATTTGGTATAGCGCTGGTGTGGCTGGCAGTATGCGCCGTACGGTCATTACGGCGGTCGAATAGTTTCCCGTTTGTACGGATCGAAGACGGACAGGGTGTGCAAACTGCCTGGATTCTAACGTTGTGGATAGTCCTACCGTTAGGAGTGTTCGTAGGCGCACGGCTGTGGACGTATCTGTCATACTTTATAATTCTGTACCCCGCACATTTTCTCGTGCTGGGCGCCATGACGCAGACGCTGGCCGCGAATGTCAAAACGGCGGCGCGCCTAGCGGTGTATGGCACGGTAACGGCGGTGTTGGTGTGGAACGTCGCGTTTGTGGCCGACTTTTATCGATTCCTCGACCAGTACGGCGGTGCACATGGGACGTATGGGACGGTGCTGGCACAGAAACATGACGCAGCGCGGTTTTTGGCGTCACGGGCAGATGTGCAGCAGTTGACAAGTGAAGGACGACTGTGGCAGGTGGATCGCCTGATCCAGGCGACACCGACGGAACGGGTGTTACTGACGGAACGACCGCAACTGGATTTGCCATTCCTCGCAATGATGAAGAACAAGACACGAGCGGCCAATCTTCCTACGAATACGGTGATCTTTGTGACGGACAACAATCGAACCAATTTCGAACCGCGTCAGTGGGCGCAGTACCGGGTTGTAGTGGCAGAGCCGCACGGCGATCATATGAACTTGATGTTGCTGCCACTGAACGCTGTGGCGGGCGTCACTCTAACGAATTTCGGGCCGATGTGGGTCTTCATAGCGTCACGCTAATGAGCTTTTCACTGACAACAAGACGGGAACGCGGCCTGGCAACAGCATTGCTGGCAGCGTGGGTGTTTTTGTACCTGCCGAATTTGGGAACAAATCCAAACTGGTACGGCGATGAGGGCGAGTGGATGGAGAAATCTTGGACGTTCATCCACGGCACGCCACGCGTTGGACCAATCATTAATGATTTTGTGTTCCCGTATCCCTATCCGCCTCTGTACATGGCGGTCAACGGCTCATTGCTGCGGCTGTTTGGTTACAATCTTGTCGTATCGCGTGCGTTAGGCGCCGTGACCGCGCTCGCGGCCGCGGCGATACTTTTCTGGATCGGAACACGACTGCGCGACAAGGGGTTCGGGTTTCTGTGTGCCGCAGCGTTCTTAGTCTATCCGCAGACGGTGATGAATTTCCGCTGGGTGCGCTCGCATCCGATGGCAGTGATGCTGGCGTTGGTGACCACCGGATTTCTGGTGAGGTACTTGCAGGAGAAACGACTGCGAGACATTGCGCTGGCGGGATTATTCTGTTCGCTGGCGACAGCGACAAACTATTATGCGGTGGGGTTGATCCCGGCAGTGATCGTCGCAGCGGTGTGGGTGAATTGGCGACGCTGGCGTGAATTGGTGGCGTGGCGTGACCTGCTGGTGGGTGCTGCAGCAGCGGGTGGGTACGGCTTGTTATTTGTGGGGTGGTATGTGGCTACGCAAGGTGGTGTCGGACATCTGGTCGAGCAGATGCATCGACTGAACGGAATGACACAGCCGTCGTCGGTTGCCGAAATCGGGCTGCGGATCGGGAGATTTTGCCTCACCACGCCTACGCACATTGGAACGCGCGGCCTGGAGGGGCACGACATCTGGCTGATAGCTGCGGCAGTGGGGCTCGTGACGTTTCCCGTGGCGCGGTGGCGCGGGTGGCTAGTGTTTTGGGTGTTACTGCTCATACTGCCGATTTTCCGCAAACAGGACAATGTATCGTGGTTCTTCTATCCCGCGACGGTCTTCCTGCCATTAATGGCGCTCGGTGTCGCTGGCGCGGCAGAGCAGGTGGGCCGACTATTGGCGTGGGCAGTTCGCAGGAAAGAGTCGCCGGCCCTGCGGGTGTTGCCGGGGGCTGCAGCCTGTCTGATTTGGGGCATCGTCTCGTTGCGCGGGTCACTGGGACATTTCGAGACGACGATCGACCGGTTTACGCAGCACTCCGTGACTGAAGCCGAGGCCGCGATGGCTTATGTGAATGCGCACACAACGGCGGAGGATTTTGTGATCGGGCCAAAGCAGATATACTGGCTGGTGAAGAACGCAAAGAAGAGCATCTTGTCGCATTGCCAAACCTATGAAGGGAAAACGAACGATGCATGGCCGGTGCCGATCCCGCTGGATATGTTTTGGTTCGACTGTCGTTGGCAGCACGCGAAGTATGTGGTACTGGCATCCGGAGTAGATCGCAATACGCAGCGGCTCCAGGGGATCGATATCATCTACACGATCGGGCCGGGCGGGGCGCTGGAGTTTGTGTCGCAGATGGTCGCGGAAAGCTGGAAGCCGGTATACGTGGGCGGACAAGGGATCGCCCTGGTGAATGTCGGAACAAACAAACGGTGGCCCGTGGCGGTCGATGGAGAATATCTGGTGTTGGCAAACCCGAGGTTTGTAAAATGACAGGACGCGCGCTGGTTATTATCCCAACTTACAACGAGAAGGAGAATGTCCGCTCAGTTGTCGAGTTGGTGCTTTCGCAGGCTCCGAACCTCAACATTCTAGTGGTGGATGATAATTCGCCGGACGGCACGGCGGCGATCGTCGCTGAGATGGGCAAGATGAATCCGCAGGTGAATTTGCTGCAACGCCCCGGGAAGATGGGATTGGGCACGGCGTACATCGCGGGGTTCAAATGGGGGCTGGCGCGTGGATACGATTACCTTCTCGAAATGGATGCCGACCTCTCGCACGACCCGCGCGAGATTCCGAATTTTATGCGGGCGATGGCGGATGCGGATTTAGTCCTGGGTTCACGGTATATCAACGGGGTGCGTGTGATGAACTGGCCAATCCGGCGGCTACTGCTTAGCCGGAGCGCATCGTTGTATGTGCGTTTGGTGACGGGGTTGCCTGTGATGGATCCGACCGGCGGGTTCAAATGTTTCCGGCGAAATGTGCTGGAGGCCATTGACCTCGATAAGATACATAGCAACGGCTACGCTTTTCAGATTGAGATGACCCACAAAGTGTGGATGAAAGGGTTCCGCATCCGGGAGATTCCAATCACGTTCACGGATCGGTACGCAGGACAGTCAAAGATGTCGGGTGGCATCGTGCGCGAGGCCCTTTGCGTGGTCTGGATTTTGGCAGGCTCGCATGCCTTCCGCCGACAGCCGCCGAAACGCCCGCACTCGCCCCCTCCTTGATGTGGGCGTGCCGCAGATTTGATGTGCAGCGAGATGGCAGCTGCGTTACATCTTGACCAAGTTTCAGCAGGATGTTAGGGTTTTCAAACTTTGCATATAACCAGAAGGTCACCTGTAATGAAAAAATTAATCATTGTGTTGATAAGCATTGCCGCCGTCGCGGGTTCTGTTGGGGCGCAGGCAAAATCCAAACCAACGAGCGCGTCTGCCCCGAACACGAATGCGGTGACAGCCGAGCGTGCGGCCAGTCTTGCTGATGTGGTGGTGGCGCGGGTCAATGGGTTTGAGATCCGTCGCAAGGAACTCGAGGACACCGAGCAAGGGTTGCAGACGCAGTTGCGTATGCGCGGTCAGACTCTGTTGCCCGAGAAGAAAGCCGATTTCGAGCGCCAGGTGTTGGATCAGCTGATCGAACGCGAGTTGGTCCTTCAGGAAGGACGGAGCCGGAAGCCTGTGGACATCGAAACGCGTGCGCAACAAGAACTCTCGATGCTCAAAACAAAGCTTGGCGGCGACGTCGAATTTGCCAAGGCCCTTCGAGAAGCCGGGTTGACGGAGGAGCAGTACATTCGCCGGCTGCGGGAGAACATGATTATCCGCGACACGATCGACGCAGTCGTCGGGAAGGAAGCCAAGGTCACGCCCGAGGAGGTCAAAGCGTACTACGAGGCAAATCAGAAGCGCTTCCGTCAGCCAGAGACGGTTCGTGCCAGCCACATTCTAATCCTGGTGCCGCCGGATGCGACGTCCCAGGTCAAGACGCAAAAACTGGCACAGATTCAAGTGGTCCAGTCGTTGCTGAAACAAGGCGGGAACTTCGCGGAATTGGCGAAGAAATACTCCGAGGACACTTCAACTGCACCGAATGGCGGTGATCTCGACTATTTCTCACGGGG
>CAIKBP010000050.1 GCA_903825695.1 uncultured Verrucomicrobiota bacterium | reverse complement strand
GTCACCCACAACCGCAGCACGTCCGCACCGTAACGATTGATGTAGTCCTCGGCATTGGCGGGTTTGCCCGCCGACTTGGAGATCTTCTGCTTCTTTCCCGTCTCCTCCACGCGCACCACGAGGAATCCGTGTGTAACCACTGTCTTGAACGGCGCGCGCCCATCGGTGGCCATCGCCGTCAACAACGACGACTGAAACCAGCCACGGTGCTGGTCGCTGCCTTCCAGATACAGGTCCGCGAGATGCGCCAGCTCCTTTCGTGTCCTGAGCACGGCCCTGTGGCTCACGCCCGATTCCAGCCAGACGTCCACGATGTCGGGACACTTCTCCAATTTCGACGCGCCACAGTGCGGACATTTCACGTCGCCGAACAACTCGCGCACGCTCCGATCGAACCAGATGTCAACGCCGTCTTTCAACACCTGCTCGCGGAACTTCAGGATAAGACCGCGGTCCAAAATCATCTTGCCGCACCCGATGCATTCCAGGAACGGCAACGGCACGCCCCATGCCCGTTGGCGCGAGATGCACCAGTCTGGCCGCTGTTCGATTGTACCCGAGATCCGGTTCTCGCCCCATGCCGGCACCCATTGTACCTTCTTCAGTTCATCAAGCGCGCTCTGGCGCAACCCGCGATGATCCAGCGCGATGAACCACTGTTCCATCGCCCGGAAAATAATCGGATGTTTGCACCGCCAGCAATGCGGATACGAGTGCGACACCGGCGCGTGCGCTGCCAGCGCGCCGATCTTCCGCAGATGTTCCACAATCACAGGATCGGCTTTGAAGACGAACTGTCCCGCAAACTGTCCAGCCTCCGCCGTAAACACGCCGCCATCGTCCACGGGCGCGAGCGTTTCCAACCCGTATTTCTGGCCAATCTCGTAGTCTTCCGCGCCGTGCCCGGGTGCGGTGTGAACCAAACCCGTCCCTTGCTCCAGTGTCACGTACGGCGACAAGATGATTGGTGAATCGCGTTCGATGAACGGATGCCGCGTGACCACGCCTTCCAACTCGCGGCCGGGCATCTTCTTTTCCACCTGCAAATCAACACCGCAGGCTTTGCCGACCTGTTCGACCAATCCTTCTGCCAGAATCCAAGTTTCGCCAGTGGTTGTCCTTGCCCGGACATACGCCAAATCCGGTTTCACGGCTATGGCGAGGTTTGCGGGCAACGTCCACGGCGTCGTTGTCCAAATCACCGCGAACTCGTTCGCGCATCCCTTGACCGGGAATTTCACGTACACCGACGGCGACACGTGGTCGGCATACTCGACCTCCGCCTCGGCCAGCGCGGTGCGACAGGTTGCACACCAGTAAACCGGTTTCTTGCCGCGATAGATAAAACCGTTGCCGACCATGTCGGCCAGTGTACCGATGACTTCCGCTTCGTATTCGGGGGCCATTGTCAGGTACGGGTGTTCCCAGTCGCCGAACACGCCGCACCGCTTGAACTGTCGCCGCTGGATGTCGATGTACTTTTCGGCGAAAGCACGGCAGCGTTTGCGCATCTCTGTCTGGGAAAGCTTTGCCACGTCCTTGCCGAGTTCTTTCTTGACCTTGAACTCGATCGGCTGACCGTGGCAGTCCCAGCCCGGTACGAACGGCGCGCGGTAACCACGCATCGTCTTGTACTTGATGATGACGTCCTTGAGGATTTTGTTCAGTGCGGTGCCGATATGGACGTCGCCATTGGCGAACGGCGGCCCATCGTGTAAAACAAATAGCGGCGCAGTGCGCCGCGCGGCCTGGATCTTCCCGTAGAGGTCCTCCTGCTCCCAACGTCCGAGCAGTTGCGGTTCCCGTTGCGGCAGGTTGGCCTTCATCGGGAAACCGGTCTGCGGCAAATTCAACGTGTCTTTGTAGTTGGTATGGTTCATTTACCCGCCAAAGGCGGGCAAACGTATCACGCTGACTTTGGGGTGTCAACGCCCCCGCGGAAAACTTATCTAGAGGTTTTTGCGAGCGTCTTGATGGAGTCTGCAAGTTCCGCGTCTGCCGCGACGCACGCGCCGATCGCTCCGGGTCCGCCAGTTTCCACATTGTTGAACGCCCAGTCGTCGTCCTGTCTACCATTATTCTGGACAGCCCAAACATAATCCGGCCCGACTACGAACCACCGTCCTCTGCCAGAGGCGTCTTGTCCCTTGCCAATTGGAACGGTCTCGCCTTCCGGCGTGTTCATGCCACTTGGTCTCTCCCCCTCAATCATGATTCTGTCGAAGAGTTTCTTGAGCTCTTCACGCGCGACACGAGCCTGCTGGTCTTTTTTCAACCGCGCCTGTGCAGACATGCGGCTGAGTGGATACGACAGAATCAGAAGCGCCAATAGAATCCCGCCGGCGACAGCGAGTTTCTTCCAGTTCCTGACAACCCACGGTTTTTGTTCCGTCGCACCAGAAACCGGCTGTGAACTGGCTGAGGCAACGAGTTGTGAACTGACGGTTGGTTGGGTTGCCTGAGCGGGTTTCGGTGTCGAAGGAGGTAGCATTTGCTGCAATTGTGCAACGGCAGTGCGATTATCCCATTCTTTCTGGGCAATCTTCTGTTTGGTATCATTTATCGAAACATCTATGGTGGCCAATTGTTGTCGCGCTTGGTTCATCTGGGATTGAGAGAAGGTCATGTCCGTTTGAGCCTTACTTACCACCACCGGATCGCTGATTATGAATTCCCCGGCACCCGAATGGTAGGTCTTGTGAAGATCGTAATAAGGAGGCGATTGCACCGCCGGCTGGCCCGGCGGCACTTGGGCGGCCGGAACCCTAATCTTAGGTGGATTGGCTAGAACTTCCTGCGCCCTTCTCATGGATTGCTCGATCGGGGCAATCAAGTCCGTAAGTTTCTGCCGCTGATTGCCCAAACTGCTGAGTTTGTCTTTCATGGATTGCAGGGCACCGGCTGTTTCTTGAACCTGCTGGTGTTTGAGAAACCTTTCCATGAACGGTGTCTTTTCATCAGGGGCCATCCATTGATTGTCGAACTTAACCTCACCCTTCTCGACATGGGACAGTTCGGATTTCCAGAGGGCAATCTTTTGTCGAACGTCTTCCGCAAACTTCGATTCGGGATATGTCGTAAGGAATTTATTGAGGGTATCAATCCCGCGTTCGTAGTCTGTCTTGCTGAACTCATGATCCGGGTCAAGTTGTAACGGAGTGAGCGCTTCATACACCTGCTGTTCCTGCTTCTGTTGCACTGACTCACGCTGGACGGTCTTAATGTCAGACTTGAGGATCAACCTGTGGCTGATGATTGTCTTGCTGGCATTGGACACATCAATCGTAATTTGCGCGTCCGTCTCGGAAACGATTTCACCCCGAATGATCTCGCCATTGTTCAGTGTGACCGAGTCGGAAAAAGCCTGAGATATACCCAAGAACAGAGTCGCTAAAACAAGAACCGAGACTTTCATTGTTCTTCCCACTGGCAGAGATCTCCACAATTCCACCACATGCCCGGGGCTTCGCCAAGCCGGTCACTTAACTGCTGCCAAGAACTGCCCCCCAACGAAATCGTGGTCGAACTAATAGGCTTGAAGAAGAGAGACTTCAAGCCAATTCACCACCAAGGTCTGCACTGTTGTTTTGTTAAGGTAACACCTCAGACTGATTAAAATCCAGCTTGCCGTCTTCCGAACTACGGCCAACAATGCTGCACGGTTACTCGGTCTGTTTCCGTGCCGGTCAGGAAGATGAACGAGATACATCCATCTGCAAGCGTGCGACTCAGGTGGGCAGCTTGGGCCGCGCTGTTCTTGGCGGCAGTTGCCCTGCGCGCGTATCGGCTTACCGGATTTGTGCTCAACCAGGATGAAGCCCACTGGTTGTTGTATGCGCTTCATAAAAGCTTGTTGTTCGAGCCTCTCAAGAATTCTCATCCCCGGCCCGAAATGCTCTTTCCGGTGCTCTTGAGCCTGCCAATCTCGCTCTTTGGTCCGAACGAATTATCCATGCGCGTGCTGTGTGTGTTGTTCGGGAGCGCGTCGATTTTCCCCATTGGGAGCTTCGTCAGGCGTATTACAGGCAGCCCAACGGCCGCACTGGTTGCTGCGGCCTTGCTCGTGGTCTCGCCTCTGCACATTTATTTTTCCTCGCAGGGAATTCCCGACGTAATGTCGTTGTTCTTCTTGCTATGTGCGCTCACTTGTCTGGTACGAGCGGGGGACACTGGCGCAATAGTCGATTTTGCGCTGTTGGGAGTCTGTTTGGGGCTTGCTCTCATCAGCAAGGCGAACGCCCTGTATTTCTGGTTTTATCTGTGTGTGATCGGGCCATTGTTTCTGCAGGGTGACAGGCATAAGCGGATGTGTCTTTGGGCGACGGCGTGTGCGCTCATTCCACTGATTGTACTCACCGCGGTCATCAAGATGCGCAGTCCCACCCTAAGCTTTTTCCAAGAGCCCGGAGTAACAACCAGATTCGCTCTCACATTTGGCAAACTTGGAAGCGAGTTGTTTCTCTTCGGCTCGTTTTTCAATGTGGCAATTATAGCAGCAATTGCGGGAGCATTTGTTCTGGCATACGGAGGCCACAATGGCTTGTTAGAGGACAGGGAGTCTCGTCGCAGGGCATGGTTGTTTTCGATGCCACTCGTGACACTATTGGTAGCCCCTGCTTTCGGGTGACTGCCAAGGATTTATTGTTATTGCTCCCCACCGTCTGTTTGTTTGCGGCAGTCGTATTGAATCCCATCACGCTGTTACGCAAGCTTTTTGTCGTGGTTGTCGTTGGCATCCTGCTTGGAGGCTCACTGTTTGGTGTGCCGATTACCGCGCCTCCCCGGCCGAGTTCGGCAATGGCGCGCACCGTGGCGGTATTGGACCGTCCCGCCGGATGGCCTTCGCGCAAGGCGTCTCGATGGCTGCTGCGTCATACGACGAGTGAAGACGCCGTCCTAATCACAGCCTTCACGTTCACTGACCCGCTGATTCTCGAATTGCAGGAACATCGAAAAGTGATGCCCAACGCAAGCTCGTACTGGGAATTGCTGCGCGATCCGGCCAACCGCATCAAGTACGTCGTGTTCATAGAAGACCACATGGCCTACGCGCCGCAATTCGCCCGGTACGCCGACGCGCATTTTCTGATTCCATCGGACGCAAATTTACCTGGCTATACAATCTACGACTGCCAGAAGGACGGTCGCTTCGTCGCGTACGCCGATGCTTTCAACAGTGCGGGGGTGTATCTCCAACGTGGCGTCGAATTCCTCCAGCAGAAGCAATGCAACAAGGCAATCGAGGCATTCAACGAGGCGTTGCAGGTTGATTCCGCATCCAGGGCCGCGAAACACAATCTCATGGTCGCATACCTGCAATGTGGCCGCAAAGAAGACGCCGTGCTGGTTGGTGAGGAGGTGCTCCGGAAAGAGCCTGACGACCCCATGATTAACGCTGACATGGCGATCCTTTATTTGGAATCGGGCCGGATCGAAGACGGGCTTGCACAATGCCGCAGGAACATCCAGCGCAACATCTCGCCTGCCATCAGCTACGGGGTGCTCGGCCAGTTACTCGAAAAACGTGGTGACCTCATTGACGCCCGGGATGCCTATGAGAAATCCCTGTCCTTCGATCCAACCAACCAGGTCACGATCTGGTTGCTGGCCAACGTCCGAACGAAGTTGTAGCGGGATACTTGTTGTGCCCCGGGTTTGCGAAAGGGTTTCCGCTTGATTGGATCTCATGTTCCGTATCATGTGAATCGTCCGCCGAAGTTCTTGTGCTTGCGGGGTTGCGATATGTTGACGAGGCTGTTACCCGTTCACCAATACCCAGACTTTTCTTGTCCTCGGCCCATCGAACTCGCACAGATAGATCACCTGCCACGTGCCGAGCCGCAGTTGGCCATCGCGCACCAACACTTGTACGGAGTTGCCCATCAAGCTCGCCTTTACGTGCGCGGCGCTGTTGCCCTCGTTATGACGGTATTGCGGCGCGACCCATGGCACCGCGCGCTCCAACGCGGCGATGATGTCTGCCGTCACGTCGGGGTCGGCATTCTCATTGATTGTAATCCCGCAGGTGGTGTGCGGGACGAACACACAGCACACACCCTGCTTCACTCCTGACTCTGTCACGGCTCGCTGTACTTGAGCTGTAATATCTACGAACTCCGCGTGTTGGCCAGTCCTGACTGTCAAATCGGTCATGCGCTTCGACTGCCCCCTTTTTTCACGGGTTCGGTATGAATCACGACACGGCCCAACTGTGGAAACTCGCGCCGCAACCGGTTCTCCATTTCCTCCGCGATGCGGTGCACTTCACCTATCGAAAGATCTGCATCCACAAGCACGTGAAACGCCAAATAGATTTGCCCGTCAACCTGTTGCACCTGCACGTCCCGACAAGAGTGGGTATGCGGAACCTCGCGCCTGTTGGCTTCAATACGCGCGATGTACTCCGAGGCGTCCCGACGCCGCAATTCCCGGCCTTCGACCAAAGCTTCCGCGCTCGGCTCGATGTGGACGTTGATGTCCATCACTTCGCGCGCGATCGTGGCGAATATGGACTGACTGAGTTCGGTGCGCAATTGCGTCTCCAACTTGGTGGCGGCAGCGTGCGCCTCCTCAAATGAGATATTCGGCGCCACTTCAAGATCCAGATCAATCCACAAGCCGCGTTTCGTCAGATGTGTCGAGATGTTGTGCACCGCAAAATGCCCGCGTGCCGCCACTGTGTGAATCCTCTCCAAGAGACCTTCGTCATCCGCAGACGGCACAGCTTTTGCAGTAACATCTGCATTCGGCACAATCGTACGGACGGCATCCCGAATCTGGTGCGTCACCGCGTGGCTCTCCTCGAACGAAATGTACCGCGGCACAATCACGCGCAAATCAACGAAGACCTGGCTACCGGAGCCGCGCAGGCGAATCTGTTTTACGCCGCGCACCTTCTCGACGCGAGCGACAACCGCCAAGATCTGACCAGCCAAACCGCTCGGCGCCCGATCCAGCAGTGCGTCCACCGTGCGGCGGCCGAGCCGCACACTCACATAGACCACGATCAGCGCTACGATCAATGCCGCCACCGCGTCAGCGCTCGCGAAAACTGATTTGTATCCCGCCGCCGCGCCCATGCGGACGAAGATGAGTCCGATGATAACCACCGCCGAGCTCCATACATCCGTGCTGAAATGCAGCGCATCAGCTTCCAACGCCTGGCTCTGGTATTTCTTGGCTGCACGTGACAACATCCGGGAGCGCGAGACGTCCACGACAATCGAGATTCCCATCGTCAGAAATGCCCACAGGCTGGGGTTCACCTCAATCTTGTCGATACCAAGCAGCCGCCGAAACGCCTCATAAATGATCCAGCCACAGGTAGCCAGCAGCAGCACTGTCTCGACCAGCGCGCTAAGGTTCTCGACCTTGCCGTGGCCGTACATGTGTTGCTCGTCGGCGGGACGGTCGCTCACACGCACGGCGAACAGTGTGATCACCGCTGCAACAAGATCCAAACCGGAGTGTGCCGCTTCCGCCAAAATGCCCAAGCTGCCGGTCAGCAGGCCGACGGCAATCTTCAAACCCGTCAGAAAAAGCGCAGCGGCCACCGAACTGGCGGCAGCCCATTGCTTCTCCCGTAGGTGCGTCATAATGGAAGGTTGTGCAATCGTAGTGTGATGGATAGTGGCTCTATAATCATGTAGTTGGCCAGCAAAAAAATATGCGACGTCGGCCGGCGCGCTCAGGACGTCGATTTCAAAATCCGGACGACCTCTTCGTCGCTCACTTGCTGGAAATCCTCATAGAATTGTCCGACACCCTGAAACCAGTCTGGAGTGTCGAGGCAAACCACTTCGTTCACCTGTGGCATGCCTTTTAGTTTATCCAGCGTGTCCGGCGGACTAACGGGCACCGCCACGATGAGTTTCCGCGGCCGTGACAGCGCCGTGGCCTGCACGGCGGCGATCATGGTCGCGCCCGTGGCCAGACCGTCATCAACCAAGATGGCGACCCGGTCGGTGGGAGAAATGTAAGCCTTGATCTTGCGGTACATTCTGCGCTGCTCCGCGATCTCGGCCAAGCGAGCCTCAATCTCGTTATCCAGATATTCCTGAGTTGCGCCGGTGACCTTGCAGACATCTTCGCTGAAAAAAGCCTTGCCGTCCTCGCAAATCGCGCCCACTGCCAGTTCTGGATCGTCCGGAGCGCGCAGTTTCTTGACCAGCAGAACGTCGCAATCGCATTGCAACATCTGGGCGATCTCGGCGCCCACCACGACTCCGCCCCGTGGCAGACCTAGAACCAGCGGACGGTCCATCGCAAATCGCTGGAGCGCCGCAGCCAGCCGCCGTCCCGCTTCGGCTCGATCCCGAAACATGATCCCGTATCTCCGCCGCCCGTCAACGCGGCTCAACCGTCTTCTTGTATACTAAAATACCTTCGCCGATGGCTCTTGCCAGTGTGTCGCGATAGGCAGCACTAATAAGTTGTCGTTCCTCGGTCGCGTTGGATAGAAACCCGGCTTCCACAAGAATCGCAGGGCAACTGGCATCGCGCAACACCACAAACCGCGCCCGTCGCACCCCGCGATCCGTTGCCTGTGTGGCGCGCAGTAACGACCTCTGGACGCAGTGCGCCAGCCAAACGTTGCACAGGTCGTATTGATTGCCGGGCATGCGGTCGGCATCGCCGTTCTGAGACGATGGCTTTGACGTCGAAACCATGCCCGCCGGCGGCATGCAGTAGGTTTCGATCCCTTCGGCGCCGCCGGCCGAATTGAAATGCAAACTGACGAACAAACCTGCGTGTTGTTCCCGACAAAAAGCCACGCGATCCTCCAGCTCCACCGTGCGGTCGGTGGTGCGCGTCAACACAACACGGATGCCGGCAGCAGAAAGGAATTCCTGCACCCGTTTGGCCAGATCGAGCGTCAAGTCCTTCTCCGCGCGGCCCGAGGAGATACCGTGCGTTCCGTGCTCGCTGCCGCCGTGGCCGGGATCAAGAACAACGGTGCGGATCTGGTGTCCGAAGCGAACCGTTTCGGGGCGCAGGACAGGATCAATCACCTTTAACACGTCCACATCGGCCACCCACAATCGATCGTGTGCTTTCTCCACGGGCCAGCTTAACCAGTGGTTGACCCCATTCAGTGTCACGTCGCGTTGCTCAGCCTGCAAACTGAGCAGCGCCGTGCTTGTTCGATATTCAACGCGCTCAGCGCTGTTGATCTGATTGCGGCCAAGATTATAGAACTTCGCCAGATCGGTCACGGACACGTAGCGGACTTCACCGATACGGTAGGATTTCAGGATTTGCGGTTTCGCCCAAACTGTTGCCGCGAACACGCATAACAATCCCGCGCCGACACAACGTTTCCATCCACCAAAAACAATCACAAACTCATCCTCCTCAGCGCGGCAAAATGGCGAAAACCGCGCTGGATTGCAAGGTAAACCGTTTGCTGTTGACGCTTATCGCGCCCCCACCTAGAGTCGCCGTCAATGATGAAACTGTATCTTTACTACGAAAATGTCGGTCGTCCACTGATCATCGATATCCCCGACAATGAGGTGGACGGTTTCATGCAGGAGTACGAGGAAGCACTGCACGACACTTCTGTGGAAACTTTCCAGTGGCGTGGCTCCAGTTTTCGCATAGGCGGCCTGATGGCTATCGTCCACGAAAACCACGTCACCAACTAATCTGCATTTCACCGTTTGAAAATGTATCGGTCTGCCGGTGTGCACTACTTCTTTACAGGACGGCCTGCAGGTCTTTGTCCAGCCGTGAACAATTGAGGGTAAGACAGGCCTGAAGCTTGACGCTCTCCCGCGCGTGCGGCAGTATGGCGGGGCCATGTGGCAATGGACGGAAAACGTCGAGCAGTATGTTCTGGATGTAATTTTTGAGCGGCGTCGTGATTTCGGCGCGCGTGTGACCAGCGCTCTCCTGCTGGCATTGTCGAAGCTTTTTGAGTTAGGCGTCCAGGTGCGATTGTTTCTCTGGCGGACGCGCATCTTTCGCGATCACACACTAGGTTGTCAGGTGGTCAGCATCGGCAATCTCACCGTCGGCGGCACGGGCAAGACACCGGTGGTAGAGGCATTCGCGCGGGCGCTGGCGCAACGCGGGCGGCGCGTGGCTATTCTGTCGCGTGGCTACAAGAGCACGCCACGACCGCTCTGGCGACGGATTATTGCCAAGATCACCTTCCAAGAAAGCCAAATCCCACCGAAAGTCGTGTCTGACGGACGCGCGTTGCTACTCGATAGCGAACAGGCTGGCGACGAACCGTACATGCTCGCGTCGAACCTAAAAGATGTGGTTGTATTGGTGGACAAGGATCGCGTGAAGAGCGGGCGCTACGCCATCTCGCGGTTTGGTTGCGATACGCTGGTTCTCGACGATGGGTTCCAGTATCTACCCCTGAAGAGCCGACTCGACATATGTCTGGTGGACCGGAACGATCCATTTGGCAACCATTACTTGCTGCCCCGCGGGACGCTGCGAGAGCCGATCTCCAATATCAAACGTGCGCACTACCTCTTCATTACCAAGTCAAGCGCTCATGGGGCCAACACCCTTCGTAAAGCCATACGCCAGTTCAACAAAAAAGCGGAAATCATCGAGTGCACTCACCAGCCGCTCTATCTGCAGGACGTGTTCACCGGCAAACGACGTGAACTCGATTGCCTGCAGGGACTGGATGTGGCCGCGCTCTCT
>CAIKBP010000049.1 GCA_903825695.1 uncultured Verrucomicrobiota bacterium | reverse complement strand
GATATCGAGACCGCGGTGGCCATGAGGTCGCTGGTCTTGGCGCCGGAAAGTACGATGACCAGCGTCTGGCTGGTTTGTGCGCCCGATTGCAGCACGACGTTCTGCGCGGCGCTCAACATCCGGATGCCGTTGAAATCGGTATCGGTTGCAATGCTATCAATCTGCGCCAATAGCTGAATGACTTCAGCATTGAGCGAGGCGCGATTACTGGTGCCTTGCGTACCGTTGGCCGCCTGAACCGCCAGTTCGCGCATACGCTGGAGGGCATTCGTCGTTTCGGTCAATGCGCCTTCCGCCGTCTGCACCATGCTGATGCCGTCCTGCGAATTGCGCTGGGCCACCTGGGTCCCCAGGACCTGCGAATGCAACGTTTCGGCGATGGCCAGCCCCGCGGCATCGTCCGCCGCGCGATTGATGCGCAGGCCGCTGGACAGCCGTTCAAGGCTCTTGTTGAGGTCGCTGGTGGACTTCCGCAGGATGCGTGAGGCGTTGATTGCCGCGATGTTGGTGTTGATTCTCAAACCCATGACGTGTTTCCTCCTTGATGTCCGTCACCTTTGCTTCCGTGCATCGGTTCATTCGGGACGCCCAGTTGCTTAAGCGTCTCAAAGCATGTATCGGCATGGGTGAATGGAACTTTAGTGTAGGCCGCGAGTGTCCGGTTTCGTGAAGTTCTACACTCTCTGCGTGGGTGGCAAGAGTAGAGGCGAATGGGACCGCCACATTTCTTGCAGTTTTGTTCTTGTGCTGTCAATGATTCTATTGACTTTTGAGGCCTACATCGCGCACACTAGACGCCAACGGAGCGAAAGGGATCGAACGGACGTGGTGTGCCCGAACGAATCGAAGAGTGTAGATTGGGAGGGGTTTTTCATGATGCGCGTTTCCGCCTGCCGGGCCGTGCTGGCGCTTTTCCTGACTGTGACATGTCTGGTAGGGTGCCCGTCGAACAATGATGGAGCGCCCGAACCGTCGTTTACGGCCTCGCCCGTATCGGGCAGTCCGCCGCTTTCCGTCCAGTTTACGGATGCTTCAAGAACGGGGGTATCGCCGATTCAGGCTTGGTATTGGGAGTTTGGCGACGGGACAAGCAGCACGATGCCCAATCCGAGCCACATCTATTACACGGCGGACGCCTATTCGGTATCGTTGTCCGTGACGTCGGCGTTCGGCACGCGCAAGGTCACGCTCCAGCGCTATGTGAGCGTCACCGAACCCGGCGCCGTTGCATTGGTGGGGCTTGCCGGCGGCGCTCTCGAAGCCGAAGGCGTGACACTGCAAGTGCCGAAGGCCGCGCTGACGAGGCCGGTCGTATTCGGAATCGCGACGACCCATGTCGCGCTGCACGTGGATACGGCCGCGGGCGAGCGAATCGTATCGACTCCCGTCAGCGTCAACCATAACCAACCGGAGGCGCTATCGCTGCATCCGAAGACGCCGATCGTCATGCGGTTCGCGTTTACGCCGTCGATGGTTCCCTCCAACAACCGCACAGGCGGCGTACTGCAGGTGCTGGCGCGCCAGGAGAACGGCATG
>CAIKBP010000048.1 GCA_903825695.1 uncultured Verrucomicrobiota bacterium | reverse complement strand
TCCACCACGGCCGATACCGCGCCGGTCACTGTCACGGACAAGGATGCCAGGGCCTTTTACGAAGGCAAACAAGATAACCGCCCAAATGCCGAACTGTTCCGGCGTCCGCCGACCGTACATGTCCGCTACGTGCTGTTTCCATTTGACGAAGCGAGAAAGTCCACTACGGTCACCGAGCAGGAGGTCGCAGACTTCTACGAGCGCAGCAAGACGAAGTATGCCGACACCAACGGTGTTCCGCCGGCGCTCGACGTTGTGAAGGACAAGGTGCGCGAGGATTTGCTGACCATGCACGCGCGGCGTGAGGCAGCCGATAAGGCCACACAATTTTCAGTTGAAGTCGCGCCCGAGCGGGGAGCGGCGCTGCCTGACTTCGCCAAGGTCGCCGCTAAGTTCGGCGTAACGGTCCACGAAACCGGTTTCTTCAGCCAGACTCAGCCGGTCACAGGCACACGTGCTGGCACCCGGTTCAACCGCGAAGCGTTTGCCCTGGCACTTCGGCCCGACGCGCCAACCAGCGATCCCGTCGAGGGTGAGGATGGCTATTACGTGTTGGAACTTGTTGCACAGAAGAAGAGCGAGATCCCGTCGTTCGATGATGTGAAGGACAGGGTCATCCGGTTCATAGAGAAAGCGCGGACGTTGGAGGCGGCGCGTAAACACGGTCAGGACGAGCTTGCCAAGGTTAAACAGTCCATCGCCGACGGCAAGAGTTTTGCCAAAGCTTGCGCGGCAATGGGTCTCAAGCCAAAAACCACCGAGCCGTTCACCGTGTCCGACAAGTCGCCTCCGGTGCCGCTGACGATGCCGCCAATTCCGGAACTTGCGCTCAGCATGCCCACCAACGCGGTCAGCGCATTCCTGCCAACGCTGGATGGCGGGTTGTTCTTCCACATCAATAGCCGGCAGCCGCCAGATGCCGCGGCTTTCGAATCCAACAAGGTCGCGTTCGCGGGAGCACTTCTGCAACAAAATCGTGAAGCGCTCTTCACGGAATGGTTGCAGAATCTGCTGCAACAGGAACAGGTGACGTTCGGCAAGGTGCGCAGTCAATCTCAACCGGCTGAGGAATCCGGACCGGAAACCGAAACGGAACCAACTCCTGCACCCGCGCCGTCCGAAGGCTGACGCCTAGAACATTCCCGGTGCGCCAAGCGAAGAAGAAGCCGGCGGATCATTTCGTTGCGATCGCATCCGTCTGCTGCTGTCGCTGCCGGCATGCTTCGACGAATACCTCGAACAAGTGCAGGAACTGTGGCCCTGCCCGCAACAGCCGTTCGGGATGAAATTGTACGCCGACAGCAAAGCCGGATCCTGTCGACTCGATGGCTTCTACGATTCCATCCGGTGCCCGGGCGGCGATCTCAAACCCCGGTGCGATACGGTCCACCGCCTGATGATGGTGACTGTTGACCGATTCGCAACCGTGTCCGAGCATATCCCACAGTTTGGAGGTCCGCTCCCATTGAAGCTCGTGCGCGAATGCCTCCGGATTGGGGCACGCGTGCGGCAGCGCTTTTGGAAACCGCGTGGAAATGTCCGGAACAAGCGTCCCGCCCATCGCCAGATTCAGCATCTGGATGCCGCGACAAATGCCTAGCACGGGCAACCGCGCATCCAGCGCCTCACGCACCAGATAAATCTCCATCTCGTCGCGCACCTCGTCTACGCCGGACAACGTCGCCCGCTCGGCGTCAGTCAACGCGGGACAGTAGAATCTTTCGGCAGGGTCGCCGCCACCCGATAACAATAAGCCATGACAACTCGCAAACAGTTCGTCGAGCGTCACGGTATCGGACGTCAACGGTAACACGAATGGCACGCCACCCGCCGTCTCAATTGCCTGCGAGTACGATGTGCCGCAAACCGCCTCCATCGTGATGGCGATGACGGGTTTCACAACCCATTCTTTAACACAAACTGTGGTTCGTCGGAAACTGTGAACAAATGGGCTGGTGCGCCATGCCTAATTTGCTTGCCCTGTTCGATCACCAACACCTCGTCGCACAACGCCATTACTTCATTGGCATTGTGCGTGACGTAGATCATCGGGACATGGAACTCATCGCGTACGCGTTGCAGGTACGGCATGATTTTGAGTTTCAACGGTTGGTCGAGCGCGGCGAGCGGCTCGTCGAGCAACAACAACCGCGGCGACGACAATAATGCCCGGGCCAACGCCACGCGCTGCTTTTCGCCGCCCGAAAGTCTTTGCGGCCAGCGGTCCACAAGTTCTCCGATCTCCAACACTTCAACGACGTGCTCGAATTGAGATTTGCTTCCGTTCACAGCGTGGCGCGGTGAACCGTATTGCAGGTTGCGGCGAACCGACAAATGCGGGAACAACGCGCCATCCTGCGGTACGTAGCCGATGCCGCGTTGGCGCGTCGGCACAAACGCGCCGTGCGCCGTGTCCGTCAACACCTGTTCGTCCAACTCGATGCGGGCCGACTGCGGGTGCCGCAGGCCGGCGATTAAATCCAGCACTGAGGTCTTACCCGCACCCGACGGGCCAAAGATGGCGGCGACCTGTCCTGTGATTTCGGCATCCAGTTCAAGCACGAAATTCGCGAGCCGCAACCGCACGTTGTGCAACCGCAGTTTCACGCGCGATCCCTCCGTCGGTAAAACAACTCGCTGCACCAAACAACCACGAAGGCGATCACCACGGAGACCATCAGCAACCTAAATGCTTCCGTATCGTGTCCGAGTTGTACGAGACTGTAAATCGACAGTGAAATCGTCTGGGTTTTGCCTGGGATGTTGCCGGCAACTAGAATCGTCGCGCCGAATTCTCCCAGCGCGCGGGAAAACGCCAGCAACGCGCCCGCGACGATGCCTCGCACCGCCAGCGGCAGCGTGATCGTGAAGAACACGCGCGCGTGACTCGCGCCGAGTGTTGAGGCAATCTGCTCCAAGCGTGGATTGACTTCTTGAAACGCGATCCGCGCGGCTCGTACCAGCAACGGAAACGACATTACCGCTGTTGCCACCACCACGCCGCGCCACGTGAACACAATGTCGAAATCGAAGTGTTCGTGAAGAAATCCGCCCAGCGGGCCGCGTCGGCCCAACAATTTCAGCAGGAGAAGACCCGTGGCGACGGGCGGCATGACCAGCGGCAATGCCACGAGTGTTTCGACAACGGATTTTCCGCGCCAGTCGCGCCGTGCCAGCAGCCAGGCGACGGCGACGCCAAACGGCAGGATGAGCACCGTGCTCAGCGCCGCGACGCGAGTGGTGAACCAAACAATCTGGAGTTCTTCAGTTGACACAAACACACCGAGTTAATGCGCACCCGTAGTGATCAGAAAGCCATATTTTCGGAAAATCTGCAACGCTGCTTTGGATTCCACGTAGTTGAGCAAACGCCTGGCCGCGTCAACGGCTTTGGAGTCCCTTACCACGGCGATGGGATAAGATATTTTTGGACCTTCGGCGACCGGCACTTCGTAGGCCACGCGCACCTTTTTCGAAATGCGCGCGTCGGTTTTGTAGACGATGCCAGCGTCGGCGTTGCCGGATTCTACCGCCGCGAGCGCGGCGCGGACGTTTTCGGTCGGCACACATTTGTCAACCAGCTTGTCCCACAACCCGAGTTTGGCGAGATATTGTTTCGCATAGATGCCAGCGGGAACACTCCCGGGTTCGGCGATGGCGATGCGCGTGATCGCTGCATTCGTGAGCTCGAACGCTGATGTCAACCGCCCCGCGGCATCGCCGGGCACGACGATTACGAGTGAGTTCGACAACAAACTTTTGCGAGTGCCCGCCAACAGCAACCCATTCTTTTCCAGCGCGTCCATCTTTTCCTCATCAGCGGAGAAAAACACATCAGCGGGCGCACCTTCCTGAATCTGACGCGCCAGCGTGCTCGATGCGGCGAAGTTGAAAGCAATCTTGTCGCCGGACTGTTTTTCGTAGGCAACCGCGACCTCCTTGAGCGAATCCGTCAGACTTGCTGCTGCGAAGACGGTGACCTGCGCGGCGAATGAAGTGGCGACGGCCAGCAAAACGGCCGCAAATAGTGTAATGGTTTTTGTCGT
>CAIKBP010000047.1 GCA_903825695.1 uncultured Verrucomicrobiota bacterium | reverse complement strand
GGCGCAGCCATCAAGTTTCGCCTGAACGTCGCCAAGAAACCCGAGGACGTGATCGTGCGGCTGCGGACGCTCGGCCGTCACCAGATTTACAATGCGCTGCAAGCCGCCGCAGTCGGCTACAGCATGGGCATGGACCTCGACGAGATTAGGCTTGGGCTGGAGAGTGTCGAGTTTCTTCCGATGCGAATGGAACAAATAACGGTCGGGCGCATCCGCTTCATCAACGATTGCTACAACGCCAACCTGCCGTCAATGTGCGCGGCGCTGGAGATGGTGCGGGAGACACCGTGCGCCGGTCGCAAGATCGCCGTGCTCGGCGATATCCGCGAACTCGGCGCCTGGGCGAAACCTGCGCACGCGGAAGTCGGCCGGTTGGCGGCACGGTGCGGGTTGTCGTTCTTGGTGACGGTCGGAACAGTGGCGCGATGGATTGCCGAAGAGGCGGTCGCGGAGGGGATGGAAGGGCATCGCGTGCTGGCAGTGGCCAACGCTGCGGAAGCGGCGGAGACGTTGCGGTCGCTGACGCGCGAAGACGATTTTGTATTGATTAAAGGTTCACGGAAACTGGAGTTGGAGAGAATTTTGGAAGCATATGGCGCTGGAGAAATCAGCGCCCATTGAGGCGTCGTCGGCCGGGGCTGCGTGACGTGGGGAAACGTGGCGCCAGGGAGCCCAGCCGAGCGGCGCAGAAGGAAACGAGGAGTAGATGTTTTATTATCTGAGCGGGTTTACGGATTGGTTCTCGCCGTTGCGAGTGTTCCAGTACGTGACGTTTCGCGCCGTAATGGCCGCGCTGACTGCGCTGCTGATCTGCCTCATCTCGGGGCCATGGATGATTCGGAAGCTGGTGGAGTTGAAACTTGGCCAGCCGATCCGCGGGGCGGACGACCTCGGCGACTTGGCGGCAAAGCACTGCCTGAAGAAGAACACACCGACGATGGGAGGCATTCTCATCATCTGGGCAGTCGTGGACGCAACGCTTCTGTGGGCGATCCCGACCAACAAATTGGTGTTGCTCAGTCTCGTGACACTGTTGTGGCTGGGGTTCTTGGGGCTAATCGACGATTACGCGAAGGTGCGTGACAAGAGAGCGGCGGGCCTGCGGGCTTGGACGAAGTTATTCTGGCAGATCGGGTTGGGGCTGCTGATCGCCGGCTATTTGCTGCTCGATCCGCAACTCAGCAAGACGGCGCGACAGTTGATGGTGCCATTTGTGAAGCAGCCGTTGATTTGGGACATGGGACTGTTCGCGTTCGGCTGGGTGGCGCTGGTCGTTGTCAGTTCTGCAAATGCGGTGAACTTGACGGACGGTTTGGATGGGCTAGCCATCGGCTGCACGCTGACGGTGGCATTGGCCTACGCGGTAATGACGTATGTGGCTGGACACGCGAAGTTGGCGAGCTACCTCGCCGTGCCGCATATCATCGGCGCGGGCGAGCTGACGGTGGTGTGCGCGGCGTTGATCGGCGCTAGCCTTGGTTTTCTCTGGTTCAACTGCAATCCGGCGCAGGTGTTCATGGGCGACACCGGGTCGCTGGCCATCGGCGGACTGATTGGTGGTATCGCGCTGATGATCAAGCAGGAGTTGTTGTTGATTGTCGTCGGGGGCGTGTTCGTCGTGGAAGCGGCCTCGGTGGTCCTGCAGGTCGCGAGTTTTAAATTGCGCGGCGGAAAGCGCGTTTTCTTGCGCACGCCCATTCATCATCATTTCGAGCATCTGAACTGGACCGAGACCCAGATCACGGTGCGGTTCTGGGTTTTGTCGGTCCTCTTTGCGTTGCTGGGATTGGCCACATTAAAACTTAGATGAGGAGAGAATCATGCAGAGTCAAATGCTGGATGTGAAAAACAAGGATGTCGTGGTGCTGGGACTTGGCAAGAGCGGCATGGCGGCAGCGACGCTGCTTCGGCGTGACGGCGCGCGCGTCGTCGTACGCGACGAGGCGGACAACGCGATGCTCGCCGGACGGGCCGACCGTTTGCGCGAGCTGGGCGTGCGAGTGGAGTTGGGCAACCACTTCGATCTTGCAGAGCGGTTCGATCTGGCGGTGTTGAGCCCGGGGATTGCGCCTGAACGGCCCATCGTGCGCGAGATTGTCGGGAAACAGACGCCAATGCTCAGCGAACTGGAATTAGCGTACAGGTTTTGTTTGTGCCCCATCATTGCAATTACAGGGACAAACGGGAAGACAACGACGACGGAATTGATCGCGACGATGCTGGAGCACTGCGGCAAGCGCACCGTGGCGGCAGGTAACATCGGCAACACGCTGTCCGACGCTGTTGAAGGCAGCGCGGGACTGGATGCGCTGGTTGTCGAGGTCAGTTCATTTCAGCTGGAGGGCATCGAGCAGTTCCGTCCGCATGTGAGCGTTTTGATGAATGTAACGCCGGACCATCTCGACCGTTATCCGTCTGTGCTCGAGTACGCGCGGGCAAAGGGGCGGATCTTCCAAAACCAGACCGCCAACGATGTGGCGGTCGTCAGCGCTGAGGCGCTGGAGTGTATGCGAAAAGCCGGTTGCTCGATCAACACGCAGACGATCACGTTCACCGCGTACGGGTCGCACGCGGATTTGCAGCTCGATTTGAACGATCAACAGACGATCTGGTGCCGGCTACCGGGTTGTCGTGGGATTCTACTGAAGATGGACGAGACGAACCTGCGTGGCGTCCACAATGCCGAGAACATCATGGCGGCGCTGGCGGTAGGGTTTGCGCTCGATTTGCCGGTCACCAGGATGCTGGACGCCGTGGTGTCCTACTGTCCGCAGCCGCATCGGTGCGAGTTCGTGGCGTCTGTCAACGGTGTGACGTACATCAATGATTCGAAGGGGACCAATACGGATGCGGTGGCCAAGGCGCTGCAGTCCGTGCCCGGCCCCGTGGTGCTGATCGCGGGTGGGCGCGACAAGGGCCTTGATTATTCCATAATCAAGGAGGTGGTGGCTCATAGAACGAAACTGGTACTGGCGATTGGCGAGGCGCGAGAGAAGATCTGCCGGGCCTGGGGAAAAGTGGTGACTTGCATACGGGTGGCGTCAATGGAGGAAGCCGTCCGTGTGGCGGCGGCCGCGACGCGGCCGGGCGACACGGTGTTGCTGTCGCCGGCGTGCGCGAGCTTCGACATGTTCCAAAACTATGAACATCGCGGGGAGGAATTCAAACGCGAGGTGTATAGATTGCCGCATTTGTCGTGACCCTGCGTGTGCGGGGTTGAGTGTAGAACGGAAACAATCACAACCAACAACAGCTGCAGCGGTCTGAGGGCCGGTGCGGCACAGGAAAGGAACCAATGAAAATATCGAAAGTTGTACTAGTGGTAGCAGCCCTCCACGTGCTGGTGATCGGAGGGATTTTCGTCTTCGAGGGATGCTCGCGCTCACAGAGCAAGACCCCCGACATGGCAATGGATGAAAGCCAACCCGGCGAGAAACCCGCGGATACGGCCGCGGCAACTTCTGCGTCGGCGTCCGCGCCGGTGGTGCAAATGTTGCCTTCAGCGACAATGACCGCGCCGGTCAGCCCATCGGCAGCGACCGCGGCGGGCACGCTCGAGCCTGCGGCGAGAACCTATGTTGTTAAGAAGGGCGATTCCCTCTGGAAAATCGCGAAGGCGGAAGGCGTGAGCCATGCCGACGTCATGAAGGCGAACAACCTCAGCAAAAACAGCGTGTTGAAAATCGGTCAGAAATTGCAAATTCCGCAAGTCGCAAAAGCGACCACGGCCACAGTAGCCGCTGAAGCGGCGATTCCGCCATCCTCAGATGCGCTTGGCGCAATGGCGACAGCGGGGTCGGCGGATGCCGGTAGCGTCTATCTGGTCAAGTCAGGCGACTCGCTCTGGAAGATCGCGCAGAGTCATCACACGAGTGTGTCGGCCATCAAGCAAGCCAACAATCTGAGCGGCGAATCGCTCAAGATCGGCCAAAAACTCAAGGTGCCCGCCGCGGTCAGTGTCACTTCGGCGGCGAATGGAAGCGAGTTCCATGAGCCCGGCACGTACACCGAGAACAATCGAACCGTGCACTATGTCGAGGCGGGTGAATCCCCGTCCATGATCGCCAAGAAGTACGGCGTGAAGGTGGCCGAGCTGATGAAGGTCAACAACATCACCGATCCTAAACGGATTCAGTACGGTCAACGGCTGGTAATTCCGGTAGTGACAACAGCATCTGCGGCCCCGACGGCCCCCGCGCCTACGGCAAGCGTGAAGCACGCGGCAAGCAACGAAACGGCGTTGGCGGCCCCGGTGGTTACGACCGGACCGGCGCTTATTCCATAACAACAATGCGGTTAACAACGGGTTGAGCGGATGAACAAGGCAGCCATCACGTTGCTAGTGGTCATGTTGGTGTTGCTGACCATTGGCGTGGTCATGCTGTTCAGCGTCAGCGCGCCGCAGGCGAGGGACCGCTATGGCGATCCGCATTATCTGCTGAAACGGCAGCTTGTCTGGCTGGTGTTGGGAGGCGTCGGCTGCGTGATGGCGGCCGGCCTTCCATATCCGAAGTTGCACGCCGTGTGCGTGCCCACCTTGGTGGTGCTGGTGTTACTACTCATGGCGGTGTGGGTGCCACATCTCGGCGTAAAGATCAGTGGCGCGCGGCGCTGGCTCGGCGTGGGGGGGCTGCGTTTCCAACCATCGGAGTTCGCCAAGTTGGCGTTGATCGTCTGGCTGGCGCACTGGCTTACGAAAGAAAAACGCCGGCTGAACCAGTTTGGACGCGGGTTTGCAGTGCCAATCGCAGTTACCGGCGCCGTGTTGGTATTGATCCTTGCCGAACCCGATTTCGGTTCGACGGCGCTGCTGGGTTGTGTTGCGCTGGGGATGATGTTTATCGCCGGCGCGCGGCTGTTGTATCTGTTGCCGACAATGCTCTGCACGGCGACGGCGTTCTGTATGCTGGTACGTCACAGCCCGCTCCGTATGCAGCGGCTCCTCGCGTTTCTGGACCTGGAGAAATACAAACAGGGTGCAGGCTATCAGGTGTGGCAGGCCATTCTCGCCTTCGGATCGGGTGGGTTGAACGGCCTTGGTCTCGGCAATAGCCGGCAAAAAATGTTTTATCTGCCAGAGGCGCATACAGACTTCATCTTCCCGATCATTGGCGAGGAGCTGGGTCTGGTTGGGACGCTGGCGGTGCTGCTGCTGTTTGCGGCGCTGGTCATGTGCGGCGTGGTGATCAGTCTGCGCTCGGCCGACATATTCGGTCAATACCTCGGCTTGGGAATCACGTTGATGATTGCCTTGCAAGCGCTGATCAATATCGGCGTGGTGACCGCGTGGTTGCCAACAAAAGGGCTGCCATTGCCATTCATCAGTTTTGGCGGTTCGAACTTGATGGTGAACATGATAGCCGTGGGCGTTTTACTCAGTATTTTCCGTCATAGCCCGGCGGGCGGGTCCATCGAGGAACAGGAGTTCTTTGCGCGACGCGCAGCAACGGAACTTGACGTCTTGTGCCGGGACAACAAGTCAACATCCGTTCACACGGAGTCGGGTCCAGAACACAAGGAGCCGGGGTGTAATGAATGAAAGTAATGATCGCATGCGGGGGAACGGGCGGCCATCTGATCCCGGGACTGGCCGTTGCGGAGACGCTTTTGCTGCGGGGGCATCCGGTGCGATTGCTGGTTTCGGAAAAGGCAATCGATCAGACGGTGCTAACGGGGTTTCGCAGCAGTTTGGAGTCCTCGCGTCTCAGCGTGAGAGGCATTTCAGCAGTTGGCTGTGGCACATCACGCCAATTGATAACTTTTTGCGGCCGATTGATGCGAGCTACAAAAGATAGTTACGAAGAGTGCGGAGAATTTGAACCCGACGCGGTGCTCGGCATGGGTGGGTTCATCTCTGCGCCGGTGATTTTGGCGGCTCGATGGCGCCGGATCCCTGCGGTGATCCACGAGTCGAACGCGATCCCGGGCAGGGCGAACCGTTGGACGGGCAAGCTCGCAAACCACGTCGCGGTCGGGTGGGCTGATTGCGCCCGGTATTTTGGGCGGACGCCTGTGACCGTTACAGGCACGCCGCTGCGCTCAGCGTTGTGCCGCGGGAAGGTTACCGATGCACATGATCGGCTCGGACTGGAACGGGGACGGTTGACGGTTGCGGTGATGGGCGGCAGCCAGGGCGCCCACGCGATCAACGAAGTTGTAACGGCTACACTGACGCGGCTGAAGGACTGGTTCCGTCACCGGGCATTGGGCGTGCAGTTCGTGCATTTGACAGGCGTGCAGGATGAAGAGGTCGTGCGCGCGGCGTATGAGGCCGATGGATTCAAGGCAAACGTTATGGGGTTCTGCAACGAAATGGAGTTGGTGTACAGCGTGGCGGACGTGGTCGTGGCGCGCGCAGGCGCGGCGACATTGACGGAAATCGCGGCATTCGGCCTGCCCGCGGTGCTCGTGCCATATCCGCACGCTGCCAATAACCACCAATTGTGCAACGCCCTGGCGTTCGAGCGCGCAGGCGCGGCGCGGATAGTGGAACAGGGTGACGCAACAGACCGCGCGTCGTTCTGCGAGCGGATGGCCGAAGCGCTGACGACATTGCTCGGCGACGACGTTGCGCGGGCGCGAATGTCGGCGACTGCGAAATCGCTCGCGATTCCCGACGCAGCGGAGCGGATTGCGGCGATTCTGGAGAGGTATGAAAGAGGGCACATCCCGAATGGGGTGAACCAATGTTGACACGGCAACAATTGATCGAATTCCTCGGCAGCGGGCCACGTCGCGTGCATTTCGTCGGTGTAGGCGGCTGCGGAATGAGCGGGCTGGCGAAATTGCTCGCGCAGCAGGGGCACGTGGTCTCGGGTTGCGATTTGGCGTCGAACTGCGAGACGAAGAAGTTGCAGGCGCTCGGTGTAAAGGTGACCATCGGCCATTCAGGTCGGCATGTGACGAAGGACACGGAATTGGTCGTGCACACGTCGGCCGTCAACGGCAAGAACGAGGAGCTGTGCGCTGCGGCGGCACTCAACGTGGCGACAGTGCGACGCGGGTTGTTGCTCAGCGCATTGATGACACACCGGAACAACATCGCCGTAGCGGGCACCCATGGGAAGAGCACCACGACGTCCATGATCGCCTGCGTGCTGGCCCGCAGCGACAGCGCCCCGACGTTTTGTGTCGGAGCGCACGTGCCAAATCTGCATACGAACGCGCAGATCGGCGGCGGCAAATACTTTGTCGCCGAAACCGACGAAAGCGATGGGACGCTCGTCGGTTTCACGCCCGAATATGCGGTGTGTCTGAACATCGAAGCGGAACACCTCGACCATCACGGTTCGATGGAGAAGTTGATGGTGAACTTTGAGTCGTTTTTTGCCAGCACCTTGAAGACGGTTTTTTATTGCGCCGATTGTCCTAACTGTGTGGCCGCGGCGAAGCAGGCGCAGGCGGCGATCTCCTTCGGTTTGTCGGCAGGTGCCGACTATCGCGCCGTCAGCGTCCAACGTGCCGCCCGCGGGTTCCGTTTTATGGTCACGTGCCGCGGGCAGGAGATTGGTGCGGTGGAACTCGCGATCCCTGGGATGCAAAACGTGGTCAACGCATTGGCAGCCGTTGCGGTAGCCGATCAGTTGGGCGTACCGTTTATGAAAATCGCCGAGGCGCTTGGCAGGTTCACGGGCGCGAAGCGCCGGTTCGAACGCAAGTACGAAGGCAACGGCATCGTAGTGGTGGACGATTACGCCCATCACCCGACTGAAATCCGCGTGACGCTTGCCGCGGCGCGCACGCTGGACTTCAAACGCATCCTGGTGGCGTTTCAGCCGCACCGGTACACGCGTACGCAGAACCTGAGAGACCAGTTCGCCACGGCATTTCAGGCCGCGGACAAATTGTGGCTGACGGACATTTACGCCGCCTCCGAAGACCCGATTCTAGGCGTGACCAGTAGTGCGTTGCTCGATGCAATCAAGGCGGCCGGCCAGACGAACGTGGAGTTGGAACCAGACTTCGGAAAGCTGTCAGAGCAACTTGTCGCCGAGGCGCAACCGGGCGACCTGGTTTTGGTGATAGGGGCCGGCGACATTCACAAGGTCGCCACGACCGTCGCGGCGAAACTCGCGTCGCACAGTCCGCAGCCCCGACATCTGGCGTTGGGGGAGGCCAGCATCGAATTCGATTTGCGGCGGCTCCTGTCAGATCGCGCGGTGGTTCGAAGCAACGAGCCGATGGCGCGGCGCACTTCGATGCGTGTCGGCGGTCCGGCGCAATTCTGGGTCGAACCGTGCGGCGAACGGGATCTGGCAAAATTGTTGCGGTACTGCCATGAGCGCGGAGTGCCTGTGACGTTGATCGGGCGCGGCACAAACCTGGTGGTGCGCGACGGCGGTATTGCGGGCGTTGTGGTCCATCTCGGCAGCGAGGAGTTCTCGCGCATCAATGTTGAGGGCACACGGTTGCTGGCCGGTGCCGGGGTCCGTCTAAAGACAATCGTGCGAGTCGCCCGCGAGCACGAGCTGGGGGGATTGGAGTTTCTGGAGGGTATCCCGGGATCGTTCGGTGGCGCGCTGCGGATGAACGCGGGCGCGATGGGACGACAGACCTTCGACGTGCTCGATTGGGTGCGATATGTCAGTCTTACGGGTGAATTCTATGACGCGACGGCGGACAGCCTGCCGAGGTCGTACCGCGCATGTCCGGTGTTTACAGATCACATCGCCGTGGCGGCGATCCTGCACTGCGAGAAAACGGTGCGGACGGTGATAGATGCCAGATTACAGGCGTTCGCTGAAAGGCGTTCCGCGACGCAACCGGGCAAACCGAGCGCGGGTTCTTTCTTCCGCAATCCGCAACATATTCCCGCCGGCAAACTGATCGACGAATTGGGCTTGAAAGGCTTGTCGGTCGGCGGCGCGCGCGTGTCGGAGTTGCACGCGAATTTCATAGTCAACGACGGCGGCGCCACCGCGACCGACGTGCTGAAGTTGATGGCGCTGGTGCGCGACCGGGCCAGGAACGAACGCGGTATCGAGTTGATGCCCGAGGTTATGATCCTTGGCAAAGATGAGGGATGAATGATTAAGGCTGAAATCAGTGGTGGCCGACCGTTGAACGTGGCGGTGTTGATGGGCGGAACATCCGTCGAACGCGAGGTATCGCTGCAGTCTGGCCACGCCGTGACACAGGCGCTGCGTGACGCCGGGATGCGGGCCAGCGAGGTGGATGTGCGCAGCGCGGATTTCACGTTGCCACCCGGCACGGACGTGGCGTTTCTGGCGTTGCACGGGACGTTCGGCGAAGACGGAACGATCCAACGATTGCTGGAGGAACGCGGCGTGTCGTACACAGGCTCCGGCCCGGATGCCAGCGCACTGGCATTCAACAAGATAGCGGCGAAAAAGGCGTTTCTCGCCGCGGGATTGCAGACTTCCCAGCATGCAGTGCTGAAATGGAACGAACGAGATGGCGCAGCGGTGGAACGGCTCGGATTTCCAGTGATTGTGAAGCCGGTGCGCCAAGGATCCAGCGTCGGGGTCAGCATGGCAAAGAACGAGAAAGAGTTGCAGCGGTCATGCGCCGAGGCTTGGAAGTTCGACAACCAGTTGCTGGTCGAGCAGTTCATCTTCGGACGCGAGTTTACAGTGGCGGTTTTGGGCGCGAACACGCTGCCCGTGGTTGAGATACGGACGAGACACCCGTTTTTTGACAGGCAGGCAAAGTACATACCCGGTGAAGCCGATGAGATCGTGCCGGCTGAGATCGACACGGCGACGACGGCGCGAATTCAGAGCGCTGGTCGGCTCGCGCATGCATGTCTCGGTTGTCGGGACTTGTCGCGGGCGGATGTAATCCTGAGCGAGAGCGGCGAGGTGTTTGTTTTGGAAGTGAACACATTGCCGGGGGTGACGGCAAATAGTTTGTTCCCGAAGGCAGTGCGGGCGGCTGGAATGAATATGCCCGCGGTCTGTGCGCAACTGGTGGAGATGGCATGGGAACGGCGCGCGGAGCGCAAAACGTAGTTCAACATCGGAGCGAATGTGAGCGATATATTGAGAAACCGGCGGAAAAGGCGGCAGGAATATCTGTTGGACGTGAAGGTGCGGACCGAACCCCGAAATAGAGTGTCGAAGCTGGGCATGGGCCTTGTGGTGCTGGCGGTCCTGGCAGCGGTCGCGGGGATGAGTTACGGGTTGTATCGACTGGCCAAACTCGCCAGCGCAAAGTTGTTGTACGAGAATCCGCGCTTCGCCATCGCGCAGATCGTCATTGAGAACGATGGCGTCCTGACCGGGGAACAGGTGAAGCGACTGGCGGGAGTGCGAGTCGGACAAAACCTGTTGTCGGTGGATTTGGATCGGACGCGGCAGAACGTGGAGTTTGTGCCGATAGTTCGGCGTGTGTGCGTGCGGCGCGTGTTGCCGGATAAGTTGATCATCACCATCGAGGAACGTGTGGGGCTGGCGCGATTACAGCCCCGAACGCTTCCGGGGGAACCGAGCGGGTCAGTGTTTCTGGTGGATCGCGACGGGTACGTGCTGAAACCGTTCAAGCTTGCCGATGGGACGGCGGTTCAGCCTCGTCGCCAGGCGTCAGAGTTGCCACTGTTGACGGGCGTGAAGCTGGGCGATGTGTGCACAGGCCGGCGCGTTGAGTCGGAACAGGTTTACCAGGCGTTGCGGTTGCTCGACAAACTGGCGCAATCATCAGTGTGCTCGGTGGTAGACGTGGAGCGCGTTGATTTGTCGAGTGCCCGGCTGTTGACGGTGACAACCCGGCAGAGATCGGTGATGAAGTTCGACCCGCAGAACCTGCAACAGCAGTTCCGACGGCTTGCGGTGATCATGAGTTGGGCGCAACAACGTCGCAAGACGGTGCAAATGGTGGATCTGACGGTGGAACGCGGCGTGCCCGTGGCATTTGCAAATTAGGCGGACAATAACGAAGGGTGGGAAACATGTTGGCTAGAGACCGAATTATCGTGGGTTTGGAGGTTGGCACCTCGAAGGTCTGCGCAGTGGTCGGCGAGATGCTGGAGGATGGCAACCTGATGATCATCGGCGTTGGACAGGCGGCCTCGGATGGCGTGCGCAAGGGCGAGATTGTGAACATGGAAGCCGCGATGCGCAACATCCAGAGCGCGGTTGCAGCAGCCGAAGACAGCGCGGGGGTGGAAATCCATAACGTCTATGCCAGCGTAAGCGGCGGGCACATTAGCAGTTTCAGCAACCGCGGCAGCGTGGTCGTCACCAATGACGACAGCGCCATCGGCGAAGAAGAGGTCCGCAACGTTATGCTCAACGCCAAATCGGTCAGCATTCCCGTGGACCATGTTGTAGTCCACGCCATCCGTCAGCATTTCTTCGTGGATGGTCACGATGGCATCCAGAATCCCGTCGGCATGGTCGGCTCGCGACTTGAAGTGGACGTGCATGTTATTCACGGCGTGCGCAACCGCCTGATGAACACGATCAAATGCATCAAGCAGGTGCCACTCGACGTGGCAAACATCGCAGTCAGCAGTTTCGCATCGGCGCTTGCAGTCCTGACGGCCGAGCACCAACAACTCGGTGCGGTGGTTATCGACATGGGCGGCGGCACGACTGATTACATCGTTTACCGCGAGGGCACGGTGCAGCACAGCGGCGTGATAGCCGTTGGCGGCGATCACATCACCAATGACATCGCCGTCGGCCTGAAAATCCCAATGAACCGCGCCGAACAACTGAAGATCGAGCACGGCAACACGTTGGTGTCCGAACGAAGCGAAGAGATTGCGCTGAAACGCGAGGTTGGGATGCCAGAGCGGACAGTGTCAAAGCAGCAACTCTGCCGCATAATCAACCTGCGGGTCGAAGAAATGTTGATGCTGATCCGTCAGGAACTGGAAAAACAAAACCTGCTGGACTATCTCGGTGCGGGCGTGTTCATCACGGGCGGCTGCGCGCGGTTGCGCGGGATGGAGGCCCTCGCGTATCAGGTGTTCGGCGGGCTACCAATCCACGTCGGCCCGGGTGAGAATAACAAGAGCGGTGGCGGATTGGCGGGGCGGCCCTCAGACATCAGCGGCCCGACCGCAGCGATTGAAAGCCCGGAGTTTTCGACGGCCATCGGCCTGGCGCGGTACGCGTTGTACTCGCAGCGCGACCAGCATCAACCGCCGACCGTGTGGCAGCGTGCTGGCCAGAAATTCCAGCAACTCGTCGCCAAAGTGCGCATGTTTATGTGAGGAAAAACCGAACAATGATTACACCACACAAGACCCGGGCATCCGCGGCGGGTTCCGCTGCGAAACCTACTTCGGAAAACAAGGCTGAGGCCATCGATAAGAAAACCGAGACCACACAAAAGTTTCGGCTGAGAGTGTTCGGCGTCGGCGGCGCCGGCGTCAACACCGTCCGCCATATCGTGGCTGCGCGCGAGGCGGGACGGCATTTACTGGCTGGCGTCGACCTCATCGCCGTCCATACCGATCTGCAGACGCTCAATACGACGAATGCGACCGAAAAAATTTATCACGATCTTAGCGTGATCCAGATCGGCGCGGCTGTCGTGCACGGCATGGGCACCGGTGGCGACGTCGAGTTGGGCGCGCGCGCGGCGCAGCATGACAGCGAAAGACTGACGGTAGCGACGCGGAACATGGACGTGGCGTTCATCATTGCAGGCCTTGGCGGTGGCACGGGCGGCGGCGCATCGCCGGTGGTGGCGCGGCTCGCGAAACATCAGGGAGCGTTTGTGCTGGCGTTCGTGACATTGCCGTTCGGGTTCGAAGGGGAACGACGACGACAGCAAGCGCTGGCGAGTCTGGACCAGTTAAAGATGCAGGCAGACGCAGTCATCTGCATCCCGAACGACAGGCTTTTCAAGCTCGTTGGCGAGAACGCCAGCGCGGTCGAGGCGTTTGCGCGCGGCAACGAGGCGCTGGCATGCGGCGCGCAGGCCGTGTGGCAGTTGTTTTCACGGCGCGGACTGATCAATCTCGATTTT